>JAJPXG010000131.1 GCA_021205565.1 Lachnospiraceae bacterium
GTATCTGATGATCTGTTCTATCGGATTTCCGTTTATTGTGGGATATAACGCAGTGAGCGGCATTTACAGGGGGCTTGGGGATTCCAGGACGCCGGTGTATTTTATTGCCATTGCCTGCGCGGTCAACGTGGCGCTGGACTTTGCCCTGGTGGGAGGGCTTGAAATGGGCGCCGAGGGTGCGGCAGTGGCCACAATCGCGGCGCAGGGAGTTTCCTTTATCTGCGGACTGATACATATGATCAGGAGAGGATTTTCCTTCCCGTTTGGCCGCCATAATTTCAGGCCGCGATCCAGGGATATCTTCTGGATTCTGAAGGTGGGCCTGCCTCTGGCCATGCAGGACGTGCTGGTGCATTTCTCGTTCCTGGCCATCTCAGCCATCATCAATACCCTGGGCCTGGTGGCTTCCGCCGCGGTGGGTGTGGCGGAGAAATTTATGGGCTTTGCCTTTATTCCCTCTTCGGCCTTCTCCTCTGCTGTAGCGACCATGGTGGCGCAGAACGTGGGAGCGGGGCAGCGCAAACGGGCGGTGTCGGCCATGCGGTATGGCATTGGATTTTCTCTGATCTGCGGTGTGCTGATCTGTCTGGCGTGCCAGATGCTGCCGGAGGCGCTGATCGGTATTTTCTCAAAGGATGAGGCGGTCATTACTGCTGGCGCGCAGTATATCCGGACTTATTCTATCGACTGTGTTCTGGTAAGCTTTGTATTCTGCATGAACGCTTATTTCAATGGAAACGGGCAGTCCTTTGTCTGCTTTGCCCACAGTATCGCCGCAACCTTCCTCATCCGCATTCCTGTGACCTGGCTGATGAGCAGGGTAAGCACGGACTCTTTGCTGCCTATGGGGTTAGCGGCTCCGGCGGCTTCGCTTTTTTCTATCGTTGTATGTCTGCTGTATTTCTGGCGGCATGAGTCGCGTCTGAAGAATACTGCTGAGGATCATCCTGTGCCGGAGGCAAGTGGAAAATAGCAACAGGACTGTATGCAGCACAAATGCTTGCATGCAGGAGATTTTGCCTGTATAATAAACACAGCTTCACAAATGCTGCTTGAAAGGAGTCGAGGTGGATGGGAATTTATTTAAATCCTGGCAATCATGGCTTTGAAGTCATATTAAACGGACGCTATGTTGATAAGACCGGATTGCTGGACTATATAAACAGTACGATTGATACTCCGATGAAACTGACCTGTTTCAGCCGTCCCAGGCGCTTTGGAAAATCCTTTGCGGCCAAAATGGCATGTGCCTATTATGACAGAAGCTGTGACTCTCACAAGCTGTTTGCGGGGCTGGAAATTTCGAATGCGGCCTCGTATGAGAAATATCTGAATCAATATGACGTCATTTATCTGGATATTACACGGTTTCTTTCATTGACCTCGGATATCAGAAATATTGTAAAGGAAATCCAGACGGCAGTGGTAGACGAACTCAGACAGACCTATCCGGCCGGTGTCAGGGAAAACGAGGGAACCATTGCGAATGCACTTATGGGCGTAGTACAGACAACAAAACGTAAATTTATTTTTATCATAGATGAGTGGGACGCTCTGTTTCGCGAAGCAAAAAGCGATGAAAATCTGCAGAAGGAATATGTGCAGCTTTTAAGGGGGCTCTTTAAGGGCGGCACAGCGACAGATACAACCATTGCCGCCGCGTATATGACCGGCATCCTGCCGATCAAGAAATACGGTACTGAGTCCGCCCTGACTGATTTTAAAGAATACAGCATGGTGGAGCCATTTAACCTGTCCGGATACATTGGATTTACGCAAGAGGAAGTACAGACCCTCTGCGAAGAGGAGCACGCGGATTTCACCAAAATGAAGCAGTGGTACGACGGATACTCATTTTCGAATCTGAAATCCGTGTACAGCCCGAATTCTGTGATAAACGCCTTAAGCTTTGGAAAATTCAAAAGCTACTGGACATCGTCCGAAACCTATGAATCTTTAAAAGGGTACATTACGCAGAATTTTGACGGCCTGAGAGATGATATTATCCGCATGCTGGGCGGTCAGCGCGTTGCGATCGATACCGGTACCTTTCAAAATGATGTGACGTCCTTCAACTGTAAAGATGATGTGCTGACGCTGCTGATTCATTTAGGATACCTGGCGTATGATGAGGAGGAAAGCGAAGTATATATCCCGAATCTGGAGGTCGCAGACGCTTTCAGAATTGCTGTGAAAGAAACGGACTGGAAAGCGGTGAATAAAGCACTTGCGCAGTCGGATAAATTGCTGAAGGCTACACTCAATGGAGACTGTGAGGCTGTGGCCGCCGCACTGGAGGATTATACCGGCCGCCTGTTGTTGGTGGGTATCAATTATGACAAAGATGAAAAAGGGAAAAATGCCAAAAGACATACCTGTGTGATTGAGGAGCGATGAAAATCATTTGCGGCGTACTTATTTTCAGTCCAGATATTTCCGGAACCGTCCGTACAGTCTGCCCGCCTGCCGCGCACCCTTCTGCAGTGCGGAGGAATTACCTGCGCCCTTGTCCGGGAGGGTCTCATTTGCCTGATCCATCGGAAATGTAAGACCACAGCACGGGCACTGCAGATACTCCGTAGTATGAACGGGGAAAAGCGGAACCCAGAAGGCGGTGAACCATCTCTGCTCCCGGATAATCTGAAAATATGCCGCCCTCCGGCACCTGGGGCAGAGCCTCATTTCGGGGAGGCAGCCGCAGTCCTGTTTTTTAATTTGCGTTCCGATGATAACGAACATAACAGATTCCTTCATATTATAATAAAGATCATTTCAGACAATAACATCATAACGATCATTTTGAACAGCTTCGCAGTGGATTTTCACCGCGGAGCTGTTTTTCTGTCAGCGGCCGGTCCCGCGACGCGAGGGCAGCCACATACTGTTTGCATCATAACATATTTTCCCGGGAACGTCTATTTGTGAAATAAAAAGTGCTGCGTCATGCGGCGTAATCAGCGTTTCGTTTCCGTTTTGCCGGGTCTGGCTGTTTTGGACCCGGCTTATTTAAGTGCGCGAAATGGAGGAAAGCGTACGCCATTTGGTCAGTTTTGACAAAAAACAGGCCGAATTTCGCGGGACTTTCACGCGGAAAACGGTTGAAAATAAAAGGCGAATAGTGCAGAATACTAACGATTGCTAAAGACATACCAAAAATTGCTATTCAGGCGGCGCACTGCACGGACAAAGCGAAGGAACTATCTGACTGTCCGCAGCAGTCGTGCGAAAGACTGAACAAAAGAAAAGGATATGAATATGAA
>JAJPXG010000058.1 GCA_021205565.1 Lachnospiraceae bacterium
AAGGATGCAGAGCGATCATGCTCAGGCTGTTCTTCTGCGGCGCTTGATGGCTCTCTGTGATCTTGGCTGTGATCTCCTGACCGACGGAAAGAACATCGGAGGGTTTCTCCACGCGCTCTCTGGAAATCTGAGAAACATGCAGCAGAGCGTCTACGCCCGGCTCAAGCTCCACAAACGCGCCGAAATCGGTCATGCGGGCAACCTTACCGGTAACGATCGTACCAACGGCAAACTTCGTGGAAGCGTCTTTCCAGGGATTCAGCTCATCAAACTTTAAGGACAGGGCGATCTTGTTACCGTTGATCTCCTTGATCATGACTTTCAGCTCCTGGCCTACAGTAAAGACCTTCTTCGGATGCTCGATGCGGCCCCAGCTCATCTCGGAGATATGTAAAAGACCATCCACGCCGCCCAGATCAATGAACGCACCGAAATCAGTCACGTTTTTCACCGTGCCTTCCACTACGTCACCCTCTTTGATACGAGCAAAGACGGCCGCCTGCATCTCGGCCTTTTTCGCAACGATCAGCTGCTTTCTGTCGCCGATATAACGTCTTCTCTTCGGATTATACTCCGTGATCACGAACTGGATCTCCTGATCCGCGTACTTGTTGAGATCTCTCTCATAGGTATCGGAAACAAGGCTTGCAGGAATAAAGATGCGAACACCTTCCACTGTCACGCTCAAGCCGCCATCCAGAACCTGGGTGACCTTCGCGGTCAGCACTTCCTTGTTGTTGTACGCTTCCTCGATGCGCTTATTGCCGCGCTCTGCAGCAAGACGCTTGTAAGTGAGGGCAACCTGTCCGTCACCGTCATTTACCTTCAAAACCTTCACTTCCATCGTGTCTCCTACTTTCACAGCCTGGGTCAGATCAACGGTCGCGTCATTGCTGTACTCGTTTTTGGGCAGGATGCCATCCGCCTTGTAGCCGATGTTCAGGATGATCTGTTCCGGTTTCACATCGATCACTGTACCGCTTACTACCTCTCCTGTATGAATAGTTTTGAATGATTCCTCCAGCATTTGTTCAAAAGTTAATTCTGACATAATTTTGAACCTCCTCGATTATATTGTTGGGGGTGGAAGCCCCTGCAGTAATACCAACAAATCCAACAGATTCAGGTAGTTCAAATCTCAAATCCGCCGCTGTCTGGACGTAGTATGTATGTTCGCAGTGTTCCGCACATATTTCGTACAGCTTACGGGTATTTGAACTTGTCTTTCCACCTATGACTATCATTGCATCAGCGGCCTGGGATATTTCCCTTGCCTCAGTCTGTCTCTCCTCGGTAGCATTGCATATAGTATCCACAATAAGTGCATTATAATTCTTTTCCCGGATGATTTCAACTATTTTGTGAAATTTTGTGTAATTAAATGTCGTTTGAGCCACCACGCAACAGTCTTTTTTGGGCAAAACTTCTAAATTCTTAGCATCGTTTTCATCCTTTACCACAATGGCAGGTGACTCACACCAACCCATGATTCCCTGCACCTCCGGATGCTCAGGATTTCCCACGATAATAATCTGTCTGCCGGCAGCACTCTCCTTCGCAACAGTCGCGTGAATCCGCTTGACAAACGGGCAGGTGGCGTCCACACACTCAAATCCCCTTGCCAAAAGCTTCTCCTGCACCGCGCGCTCCACGCCATGGGAACGGATAATTACAGTTCCACCCCTTACAGAGTCAATCTGATCCGGTTCCAGTACTGTGACGCCGCGTGACTCTAAGTCCTTTACAACCTCCTCATTATGGATAATAGGACCGTAGGTATAGATTTTTTTGCCTGTACCGATCTGCTGATACACCATATCCATGGCACGTTTCACACCAAAGCAGAATCCGGCTGATTTTGCAAGTCTGACTTCCATACCGCGTCTATAAAGCCTCCCGTTTCTGCACTGCCAGCTGATAAACTGCAGTCACCACTTCATCGATGGTCAGATCAGATGTGTCCAGTTCCACCGCATCAGCGGCTTTTTTTAAGGGAGAAATCTCTCGATGCATATCCCGGTAATCCCTCTCTCTGATATCCCGTTCAATTTCATCCAGCGCGCATGCGACGCCTTTTTGCTGAAGCTCCAGATACCTGCGCAAGGCACGCGTATGGACAGATGCTGTCAAATAAATCTTCAGCTGCGCATGAGGCAGAACACAGGTTCCGATATCGCGGCCATCCATGATAAGATCCGTATGCTCCGCAAGCTTTTGCTGCAAAAGGACAAGGCGCCTGCGGACGTCTCCGTTCGTACTGGAGACAGAAGCCTTTTCACTTACCGCTTCACTCCGCAGAAGCGGATTGACATTTTCTCCGTTCAGAAGTACCATCTGTTCTCCGTTTTCATATATAATTGAAATATCGGCATCCTGACAATCACGGCTGATCTGTTCCTGATTTTCAAAATCCGTGCCTTTGCAAAGCAGATGGTAGGCCATGGCCCGGTACATGGCGCCGGTATCTACGTACACCAGCTGCATTTTGCCGGCAAGTGTTCTGGCAATGGTACTCTTCCCCGCACCTGCAGGGCCGTCTATCGCTATACAGAAACTCATATAAGATTCCCCTTTTTGAAATATGTATGATACAAGGGACAAAGGGTCAGAAATATCTCTTCACAGGCTCACATGACCGAGTCACCCGCCAGATAGCCTGTGGACCATGCAATCTGCAGGTTGAAGCCGCCAGTCAGAGCGTCCAGGTTTAAGACCTCTCCCGCGAAATAAAGCCCCTTCACTGTTTTGGACTCCATCGTGGATGGGTTAATCTCTCTCACGTCCACGCCGCCCTGTGTAATAATGGCCTCCTCAAAGCCGCCCGTACCAGTGACAGTCAGCGGCAGCGCTTTGATCAGGCCGCCGAAGGCTCTCCGCTCCTCGCGGGTGATGTCATTCACCTTCCGCGACGGGTCAATTCCGCTCAGGCTGATCATAACTGGAATCAGACCGGACGGAAATAATTGATCAAGTGCGTTTTTAAACTGTTTGTTCTGATTTGCCTCAAAGTCGCGCAAAAGTCGTTTGTCCAGCTGCTCCGCAGAGAGCGCAGGCTTTAAATCAATATACAAAGGAAGCTCCCTGTCGGCGTATCTGCCTGTATAATAACTGCTGGCGGATAAAATCAGCGGACCGCTCACACCATGATGCGTAAACAGCATCTCACCGAAATCCTGAAACACCTTCCGCTTCCCGTCCATGAGCGTCACCTGCACATTTTTAAGCGAAAGTCCGGCCAAATCGCGACACCATCTTTCCCTGCATGTCAGGGATACCAGGGCCGGATGCCTCTCTGTCACCGAAAGCCCCGCCTCTAAAGCAAAACGATAGCCGTCGCCGGTAGAACCAGTGGATGGATAGGAGATACCTCCCGTACAGACAATCACAGAGTCGGCATACAGACGTTTTCCATTCTTTAATTCCACACCGGACACCGAATGATCCTCAAAAAAAAGGCGGCTGACCGTTGTATCAAGCCGTACCTGAACACCAACCTCTTTTAAAGCGCGCTGCATGGCGAAAATCACATCAGACGCATGGTCGGAAACCGGAAAAACCCGGTTTCCCCGCTCCACCTTTGTAGGGCAGCCGTAAGTGTTTAAAAGCTTCAGAATGTCGTCCGGGCCAAAGCCGTAAACAGCGCTGTACAAAAACTTCGCGTTCGACACTACATTACCGAAAAAATCTTCTGTATTGCAGGCATTGGTCAGATTGCAGCGTCCTTTTCCTGTGATATAGATTTTCTTGCCCAGCTTTTCATTTTTTTCCAGGAGAAGAACCTTTTGTCCGTTCTTCGCAGCCTGGTATGCGGCCATCATCCCCGCTGCACCGCCGCCAATCACAATACAGCTACTCATCGCGTTTCATCGGTTTTACCTTAAAATCCGCCTCCGTATCAATCCGGTTGATCTCATCATGAGAATAAACCTGATAACTGTCCCAGGCATCCTCAAGTGCCTTCAGCTCCTGTGTGACCTTCTCAGGCTCCTTTAAGCACATAGCCACAATCAAAGCATTTAATACGCACATGGGCGCCACCAGTGAATCCGCGACACTGTTTAAATTGCTGCTCGCATAAAGAGAAACCGAAGCGTACATCGTCATGGGACTGTGCTCGGAATCTGTCAGTGCCACAATCGCTGCCCCGTGATCCTTGGCCATCTCCATAGCCTTCAGCGTGCGGATCGAATAACGCGGGAAGGAAATTGCCACCAAGACATCGTCCTGCCCGATATGCAGCATCTGCTCGTAAAGCTCCGTAGCTGCCGTCGTATTCAGCTGAATTACGTCCGGCCGGATCATATTCAGGTAGAAGTAAAAGAAAGAAGCAAGCGGCGCTGAATTGCGCAGACCGACGATGTAGATGTGTTTGGCAGAAAGCAGCAGGTCAACCGTGTAGGCAAATCTGGTCTCGGAAAGCGTTTCCATGGCAGCGCTGATCTTTTCCATATCGGACTGAAAGACAGAAGCGATCACTCCCCAGGTATCAAAGGTCTGATCAGAAATCTCAGGAGCCGAAAGGGTGCGGTATTTGGTCTTCGCGTACTGCTGCAGCGCATCCTGCATCTGCGGATATCCCTTGTAGCCAATCCTGGAAGCGAAACGAACCACGGTGGATTCAGAAATTCCCAGTGCCTGTCCCAGCTCCATTGCCGTCATAAAAGCAGCATCATCGCTGTGTTCTAAAATATAATCCGCTATTTTTTTGTGCCCTTTGCTCAGCTTGTCCCGGTGCTCATTGATGACCTGAACAATATCCTGTCTGGAACCTTCCACTTGCAGTTCCCCCTGTCACGGTTTGCGCGCATATTCACGCCTGTTGTTCATTTTAACACATTCATTTTCAGAAGTCTATCAGGAGGTATATAAATTTTCATTTAAAAATGAATGCGCAAGTCTGTATGCTCCCCTGCCGGCGATATACTTCTGCATTTTATCTGAACGTCTGCTTCTTTCTTCAAATGTGTAGCAGGCAATCAACTGCGGGAGCTTATTTTCAATGCAATCACATCTGGCATCCCCCAGATACGCGATTAACCCCTCTTGATCAAGCCGGCTGACATTTCCCAGCTGATTATCAGCAATCGAATAGGAAATGGTCGGGGTACCGCAGGCACATAATTCATATAAAGAGGTGCCGCCGGCTGAGATCACCAGATCAGCCTCATCATAATAATGTTTGATGTCCGATACCTGCTTTCTGATGAATACATTTTCCCACACCTTCGCCTGCTGCATCAGCTGATCATAATATTTATAATATCGCCCGCATACAACATTGATTTCCTTCAGTTCCAGTGCTTTCACTTTCATAAGGATTTTTCTTAATACATCCTGAGGATCCGTTCCGCCGGAAATAATTAAGACATTTTCGATCTCTCTTTTTATTTTCTTGGGCTCACAATGAGCAAATTCCTCTCTGAGAGGCGTGTATTGCGGTCCCAGATACAGCTTAGTGTTCTGATATCGCTCTTTGTATCGGAATTTCTCCCAGTAACACGCGTAGCATATTAAATGATGTACCGGATAAAGAAATGCATTCAGGTCATCCAGATAGGCCGTGTCGGATATCCTGGAGAGCTCCTCCAGATAGTGCGGCGTCACCTGATAGCTGTCGATCAGGATTTTGCTTGCGGGCGCGTCCCTGAGAACAGCTGTAAGCGCAGGCAGCTCCGATTCCATGTTCCGCCAGGATGTATTCAATATAATATTCTGATATCCTCTTTCGGAGAGCAAATTTTTTGCCTCATGATCGGCCGTAATGAAAATGACTTCTTCTCCAAGCGCCCTTACTGCGTCTGCAATTGCCAGACACCTCATCACATGCCCGGTTGCAATTGTATCATTCATATCCGCTCTGATAAACAAGTCGACAGCCTCCCGTTTTCAAAATATTTCACTTTTTCAGGTAATCAACCATATACTATGGAAGTCGGTTCAGCCGTTCTTTTACGATCGCAATCGTTTCGTCCCAGGAAAAATCCACTTTTCCGCGCAGGGCAGCCAGCTGAGCGTTGCTGTGATAAGAGCCCTTTTCAGGATGTACAACAGGAGTGTAAATTCCGTTCAGAATTGCCTCCCAGTTGGCTTTGAACAATTCCATGATTTCCTTCTGTAAAGTATCGTATGAAGAAGAAAAAGTCTCCTTATTTTCATCAAAAAACAACTCCTTCTGAAATACGACATCCCCTTTGTCCAGCTTCTGCGCAAGCTTATGGATGGAAACCCCTTTGGGCGTGTTCTCAATAAAACTCCAGAAATTGGGGGAGGAACCCCGATTCCACGGAAGATACGAAACATGCAGGTTCAATGCATTTCCATGCATCGCCTCAATCACATCGCCGGGAATCATATATTTATAATTATAGCTCACCAGAATGTCCGGATGAAACATCAAAAGCCCTGACAAATCCAGGGGCTCGCTGTACAGGCTGCAGTCAGCCCTTTCCGAAATCCAGTGATACAGAGGCAGGGTGTTTTCGTTATTCGTCAGGAAAAGAACTTTTTTTCTCTCTGTCCCGTTAAAAGTCCGCTCACTCATAGAATGCTCCGATCATTTCCAGCTGAATGGGCTCTCCCGCCTTAATATCCCTCAATGCAACCTGGCCAAGGGCGTCTTCATAGTATTTGGGTGCCATACCATATCCAGGCCGGATGATGCGAATATTATCCGGGGTCAGCCGCTCTCCCTTGCGAATATCCCTGATGCAGAACACAGAGCGGCGAAAAATAATATTGCTCTCCTCCTGCTTTGTCCTGCCGTACTGTACCACACCGATCGCTTTCTCCGCCTGCCGAATGTCCAGCACCATCTGTTTAAATTCTGCGGGCGTCATGGAAAAGGAAGAATCTGCAGTTTCGATTGCCCTGTCTAAACAGAAATGCTTCTCAATAATCTTCGCGCCAAGCGCCACCGCCGTAACAGCTCCGACAGAACCCATGGAATGATCCGACAGGCCTACCGGGACCCCGAAAATCTCTCCCATGTTGCACATGGTTTTCAGATTCATCTCGTCCGTGATGGCCGGATATGCGCTCGCACAGCGCAATAGAGCAAAGTCCTGATTACCCGTGCTTCTTACGGCCGTTACAGCCTCGTCAATTTCAGCGAGACTGGACATACCAGTGGAAAGGATCATCGGCTTACCCTTCGAGGCAATATAGCGGATCAGTGGAAGATCCACGAGCTCAAAGGACGCGACTTTGTAAAACTCAACTCCGATATTCTCCAGAAAATCCACCGCGGTGTTATCAAAGGGCGTGGAGAAAAAATCGATTCCGATTTTATCAGCTTCTTCTTTCAGTTCGGCCTGCCACTCCCAGGGAGTATAGGCCCGCGAATAAAGCTGATAAAGATTTTCGCCCTTCCAGGTACCGTCGCCGATATGGAAATACTCATTGTCACAATCGATGGTCAGTGTGTCCGCCGTGTAGGTCTGGATTTTCACGCAGTCCGCTCCCGCTTCCTTCGCCGCGTAAATAATCTCTTTCGCCCGCTCAAGGCTGCCGCCATGATTGGCGGACATCTCCGCAATGATATAGGCTGGTGCGTCTCCTCCGATCTTTCTGTCCTTAATCCTCATTTATTCCCCTTTCCGCCGAACCATGAGCTGATATTTTAATTCCGCAATCTCCCAGTCCGTCTCGTTATCAATGTCCTGAACCTCCATATCGGAGACAATCATCGGGGCATAGGTGTAGATATTAAAGGTCAGATCCGGATTGACACGGTAAAAATAAAACTGCCCGCAGTCATGGTATACCGGCTCCAGGTCCTGACTTCTCTTCGCCTGATATTCCGGGAACTGATAATGCAGACGGCCGTCACGCAAAAGCAGCCCTCTCTGCGGCGGGAAAGAAAACTGCACGACCGGCAGGACACTGTCCGCGCCGCTTTCTGCCAGAATCTCATGCGCCTGCCTGAGCTTAGAAGCCGTCACAAAAGGCGCTGTCGGATAAACGCAGCACATTTCATCAAAAAGCTTTCCTTCCTGCGCGTAGCAGGCCAGAACTTCGCTCAGTACATCCTTCATCGTCGCATAATCATTGCTTGTGCGTTCACTCCTCATAAACGGCACTGCTGCTCCCGCCTTTCTGGCAATCTGCGCGATTTCCTCGCTGTCGGTCGACACCATCACCTCGTCAAAAACGCCGCTTTCAAGTGCCGCCTGGATAGAATAGACGATGATGGGTTTGCCGCAGAATTCTTTGATGTTTTTTTTCGGTATTCGTTTCGAGCCCCCGCGGGCTGTGATGATGGCGATGGTTGACATATGTTCTCCTTTTTGATATACAAACGTCATGATCTGGCCGCATGCAGCCTGTCAAGCACAAGACACAGTGTTCCAATAATGATCTCTCTGTGCAGGAAAGCCAGGAAGCAGAATACCGCAAACACACCGATGTAAGCCGGCAATGTCTGCAGATACAAAAGCCCCATCTGCAATAATATCAGCACATAAGAAAAAATGTCCTTTTTCAGATTGATATCCAGGCGGATAAATCTCTTTGAATCGATCAGCCTGATCAGCCACATGACAAAATAGCTGATGAGCGTAGCCCAGGCTGCTCCCATCGCCCCAAAATTCGGAATCAACAGGAAATTGAGGACGATGTTGGCGAGCGCCGCCGCAACTGCGGAGCCAAAAAGAAATTTTGTCTCCTTTGCGGAGGTATAGATCGTACCCAGGAAACCAGCCAACGCGTGAAAAAGATAGGAATAAAGCAATACCGGTGTATATACCCATCCCTGATAATAATCAGCTGAGAATAAAATCCAGGACAAAAGCTGTGTACCGCAGATAAACGCAGATACCACTACGATATTCAAAGAAGAATATTTCCGGTAAATATCAGAGTAAAAGAGGTGGGATTCCTCGCTTCCAAAATCCTCCACCGCAGAAATCTGCCAGGCCCCCATGAAAATAGTGCCAATCATAGCAAAAAGGGACGGTATCTTCTGAGAAGTCGCATAGACGCCAGACAGCGCATATCCATGAAAGAAAATAATAATATACTTGTCTGCGGAAGTACTGATCCACCAACTGATAGAGTTTGGAATCATAGGGATAGAATAATGAAACATTTGTTTCATCAGTGTCCTGTCCAGATTCTTTGGCGGAATCAGATAATGGTGCAGCTTTGCCGCTCCCCAGATAAAGAAAATTCCGAAAAAGTTAGACAGTATCAAGGCAAGAAAGTAACCGTGGATACCGATTTTAAATACCAGAAGAAATAATATATTTAAAAGAAGATAAACGAATGTTACCAGGAATCCGTTCAATGCAAACAGCCGCACTCTTTCAATGCCACGGATAAAATAGGTCAATGCGCTCTGCATGGTGGTCGTAAAATAATAAAGGAGAAAATAAATATAATACCCCTTCAGTCCTTCAAAAAGGAAATAGACCGGTGAAAATAAAAGCATGACTAAAAAGCCCAGAATGGTAATCCAGAAACCAACTGAAAATATCTGCGCCTGTTCTTCATTTTTATCCAGCGCGAATCTGAGTTCCGCCTCGGCGACCAGCAGCGTGAAAAAAGGATACAGCAGACTGATCGTAGTGGAAATCGTGTCCACTATACCGTATTCCTGTGTCGTGAGTACCGCAGTATAAACAGGTACAATCAGGAATGACAATATTTTAGATGAAAAATTCCCTATGGTAATCGCGGCAACATTCTGCCCTAATTTCTTATATTGTTTCTTCAAGATCAGATTACCTCTTTATGACTTTACCGGCAAACGGATAAAGATACCGGATGACCAGATAAAAAATCAAATACATTCTGCGGCGCATCATCATGCAGATCAGCTTTTTATATTTGCTCATATGTTCGTAATTCATATGCCGGAAGCCACGCTGCACCTGTGGATCAGACCATTCATCCTTCAGAAAAGCCCTTGCCTGACGATAATTGGTTTTTGAATCTCCAACCCGTATGGAATTTAAAAATGCGATCATCACTCTGCGGGTTAAAAGCTGATTCTCAAATTCCTCTTTGATGCCCTCTCTTTCCATCCACGACTCAATATAAGCCTCTCCGTTTATCAGTTTTCTGTCTTTATCAAGTGGCCTGGTCCGGTTATTTTTCCACTGATTGTAAACGTAAACATAGGGAGACGCAAGGACCCTGATCTTTTCCGCCGCCCTCAGAAACATAAAATTAAAAAGCCCATCCTCATTGGAAAGCACTTTTTCGTGGAAATAAATCTCATGTTCAAAAATCACATTCGTCCGGTAAAGGACGCCGCAGGCGCTGCCAAAGAGAATTCCGGTTAATGTCCCGTCATCTAAAAAATGATCTTTAAAATCATCATAGGTGTACTCGCCGGATTCCACCCTGGGGACACGGGGCATTCTCTTCTCTCCATATCCATAAGCATGCGTTCCAAAAACAGCATCACATTGACTTCCTCCACGTTCCATTTCCCTGACAAGAAGTTCAAATGCATACTCCGGCAGCACATCATCTGAATCCAGAAAAAAAACATAATCGCCTTTCATGTGCCTGAGTGCAACGTTGCGTGTAGCTGATACACCAGAATTTTCCTTATCAAAAAACCTGATCTGTGAATGCTGTCCGGCCAGATTTTCACAGATTTCTTTCGTCCTGTCTGTGGAGCCATCATTCACAATCAGAATTTCAAACGCAGTATATGTCTGTTTAAAAACGCTGGCAACCGTATTTTCAATAAACTGCTCCGCATTGTAGGCGGGAATAATCACAGATATCATTCCTCTGCTCCAATGGAAATTTCGTCATAAATTTTTGTCATCTGTACCATCACCACATTCAGATCATATTGCCGTATCTTTTCTCTATTATATGCACCCATAGATTTCAGATCAGCATTCCGAATCTGCCGAAGCGCATTTGCTGCATCTTCAGTGCTTTTCGGATCAAATAAAAATCCTCCCCTGCCTTCCTCAATCAGGTCTGTATTTCCACGGATTCTGCTGCAGATCACGGGCTTTGCGCATGACATTCCCTCCATAAGCGCCTTCGACAACCCTTCCTGAAAGGAAGGAATGGCAAAGACATCCGCATTTTCACAAAGTTTGGCCACATCCGTCCTGAAGCCAAGAAATCTGACCCTGTCAGATACCCCCAGTTTTTCAGACAGTCTCATCAGACCATCCAGCAAAGGTCCTTGTCCGGCAATCGTCAGATAAATATCCTGTGTACATGCAACAGCCCGGATCAGTATTTCATGATTTTTACGATCAATCAACTCTCCTACCGAGAGTACCCAGAGCATATTATCCGGGATTTCCAAAGCCTTACGCAGATCTGCTCTTTCTGCTGTGTCACTCCCGTATTTTGTCAAATCCACACCTACACCCGGGACGTAGACAACTTTACGGGCCTTCAATTGTGCCTTAGCCCTTGTGTAATCCTCCTGATTAATGGTAATCAATATGCCCGTCCAGTGAGCTAAGCACTTTTCAATCGGATAATAAATCAACCAGTTTTTCACTGGAGCTCCATTATAAAAGTGAAAACCATGAGCGGTATAAATTACCTTCGTACCTGTAAGCTTCCCGGCAATACGCCCGATCACACCGCCAATCGGGGAATGACAGTGAAGGAAGGCATATTCATTATTTAAAAGCAGTCGCTCTACCTGCCAGAAAGCTTTCATATTCTGCTTAAGACAGGTTACATTCCTGGCAAAATCAATCTGGTAGCATTGCACACCCATCTGATGGAGCCGTCTGCGCAAAAGCTTTATTTCTTCATCAGAACAGGTATTTCCTTCCTTAAAATTGCAGGCTACATCTACTTGATATCCCATTGTTTGCAGAAGGGAGATATTCGGAAGATTAAACTGATCAATCATTGATGCTACGGAAGCCAGTATCAGTGCCTTATTCTTCTTTTTTGTCATTTGGTATCCGCTCCCTCAATCCAATGTTTCCGTCAGCCTGATGGATTCCGCAAGCGTTCTGACACGGTAATCTTCCCGATATTCACTCATATCCATATCATATGTGTAATCACCAAAGGCTTTCTGTACCAGTGCGCCGATCTTCCCGGGTGCTTTCGACAGCAATCTGACCGCTATATCCGCAAACGGAAGCATAAGCATTCTGTGCCGTCTTGCATTCGCAATCATCTGCACCATGTCAGATGTATTGGTATACTCTCCGTTCTGCGGAAAAAAGATTCCCGATTCTTCATTGTCAATCATAAGCTGTACAAAGCGGCAAAGATTTTCAATATAAAGCATAGAGCGCTTATTCCTGACCACCGGAAATACGGGAAGCATGCCAGCCATTTTCGCAAGAAGCGGATAATTACCCTTACTGCCTTTTCCATAGATCATCGGAGGCCTTAAAACAACCACCTTAAAATGCTCATCCTCCATTGTTCTGATACGACAATCCGCCTGCCACTTGCTGTCTCCATAAAAATTGAGCGGGTTCGGAATGGTATCCGCAGTAATGTGCGCATTTCCACATCCCGAATAAATAATCATAGAGGACATGAAGATGAACTGTCCAACCCCTTCATTTTTTGCTTTCTGTGCCGTTTCCACTGCAAGATCCGTATTGACCTGATAATAAAGCCGCTTCTGTTCCTCCGTCGCATCACCTACATCGGAATGCGCAATCCCTGCCACATGAAATACCACATCATATCCGGAGAAATCATAATCTCTCCAGGAAGAATTCTTCATATCCAGAGTGTCCACCTGATACCGGTCTGGCGTCCTCAAAAGCCAGGCTTCAACTGATGTGCCGATATAGGAATGAGCCCCTGTAATCAAAATCCTTTTGCAGCCAGGGTTCAGCAGCGTTTCATCAGGACTGAAAATCTGTTCACTCTCCTCTGTGACCGAATCTGTATCCGAATCTATATCCGGCCTCAGAAGTGTATCCTGCAGTGTTACACGCCGTTTGATATTCGTATAAGCAGTTGCAGCAGTTGCAAACAAAGCTCCCACGCTCAACAGTTTACGCAAAATATGATGAAGTCTGCCGGTATATGCGTCCGGCTGACACATTACGCCTGCTTCCGATGTAGTCTCTGCGCTATTTGACTTTTTTTGTATATACCGGACAAGACACGAAGCGACAGCCGCAAACACTATGAAAGCTGCACAAACTGTTGCAGCTCCGATTCTGATTTCCTTCTTTAATTTTTCCGGTGAAACAAGTACCTTTTGCTCTCCATCCTCCTCACACTCAGCTGCGGCTGGCGAGTGCATGGCACCGGTGCCACCTTCAACCACCCCATCTGAATTCAGGACAGAACCGATTGTTCCCAGAAAGCATTTTAAATCCATCATCGGGCCGAATTTCTCCAGATATTCCCCGTCAAAGCGGGCCTTGACAGGAATCTCCAGCTCATCTCTGCCGTTAATCTGTGCCCAGCCGGTCAGACCAGGCGTCAGTGTATTTGCACCATATCTATCCCGTTCTGCGATCAGATCAGACTGATTCCACAATGCAGGTCTGGGGCCGATCAGGCTCATCTGTCCCAGAACACATTGATATAACTGTGGCAGCTCATCCAGGGAATATTTACGCATGAAACGCCCGGTACGCGTGATATAAGCTTCCGGATCGTTCAGCAAATGCGTGGGGACATCCTTCGGCGTATCCGTCTGCATAGTACGAAATTTCCAGATTTCAAAGAGCTTTTTATCTTTTCCGACTCGCTTTTGTTTAAAGAGAACAGGACCGGGAGAATCCAGTTTGATGGCTACAGCAAGCCCTGCCATGACAGGTGTCAGTAAAATACTGGCTGCACCGGCAATGATAATATCAAATGCTCTTTTTACGGGCAGATATTTTTTTTGCTTTTCACTTAAATGATATTCCATATACGCCTCATGTTTCACAGCGAAATCAGTTTTTCATATATCATGAGCAAAGATCGCCCTTAGTGTCATAATGATAAGTAGGCACAACCGCCTGAATTGCAGCTCTGATATCACTGGTTTCATCGTTCGCCGTTTCATCAAGCATCCTCAGCTGCTCTGCGAAGTGTTCTTTATCAAAATCAATGGGCTTTCCGATGAAAATCTTCTGATTTGCCGTTATTTGCAAGCCTTCCTCATTCATCAGAAGCTCTTCATACATCTTTTCGCCGGGACGCAATCCGGTAAATTTAATCTCAATATCTTCTCCGACCCGATGCCCGGACAGCTTAATCAGGTTCTCCGCCAGATCCAGGATCTTTACCGGCTCTCCCATGTCAAGGACAAAAATTTCCCCGCCCTTCGCGTATGCTCCGGCCTGTAATACCAAAGACACCGCCTCCGAAATCGTCATGAAATAACGGATAATGTCAGGATGTGTCACAGTCACCGGGCCACCCTCCTCAATCTGTTTTTTGAACAGAGGAATCACGCTGCCGTTGCTGCCAAGAACATTGCCGAAGCGTACCGCCACAAAGCTGGTAGACGAATTTTCATTCATCATCTGCACCACCATTTCGCACAGGCGCTTGCTGGCACCCATTACGCTGGTAGGATTGACCGCTTTATCGGTGGAAATCAGGACAAATTTTTCCACACCATATTTATCCGCAGCCAGAGCCGTTTTGTAAGTGCCCATGACATTATTTTTGATAGCTTCTCTCGGACTGTCCTCCATCAAGGGTACATGTTTGTGCGCAGCAGCGTGATAGACAATATTGGGATGGTATGTCTCCATAATGCTTTCTATCCGCGCAGCGTTTCTCACAGATGCAATCAGCACCTGCAGATCCAGTTCCGGGTAATTTCTAATCAACTCCTGCTGGAGATCATAGGCATTATTTTCATAGATATCCACGATAATCAGCTGCTTCGGCGCATGACCTGCAATCTGCCGGCAGAGCTCGCTGCCGATGGAACCGCCGCCGCCGGTGACCAGTACAACCTTCCCGCTGACATAACCCATTATCTCATCTGTGTTGATCCGGACAGGCTCTCTGCCAAGGAGATCTTCAATCTCAACATCCTTCAGCTTCGCAATAGATACATCCTCATTGATCAGCTGGTACATACCCGGCAAAGTGACGATCTTGCAGCCACTTTCCTTACAGATATCCAGGATTTCCTTCTTCGTCTGTGCAGAAGCAGACGGAATGGCAAAAATAATTTCATCAATACGATACTGCTGCGCCGCGTCTATAATGCTCTCCCTGCCACCGACGATGGGAATCCCTCGCATATATTTTCCCTGTCTGGACGGATCGTCGTCGATCAGGCACTGTATCTTCATGTTGACATAGCGGCTGATTTCCACCTCGCGGATAATGGCGTTCGCGGCTTCGCCTGCTCCAATCAGCATAATGTTCTTCATAGAGCGGGAAGAAGATGCGCCCTTTGATCGAAACACCTTCCAGATCCGGCTACCGAAACGATACAGACTGGTCAGTCCAAACAGCATAAACCAGTACAAAACGTGATAGCTTCGCGGCATATACAATGGAAATGCATAGGAAACCACCAGCTGCACGAACGCAGAGCACAGAGTCGCGCAGATAATTTTAATCAGCTCGTTCGTACTGGCATATTCCCAGACACTGCTGTATAATCTGAAAAGGAAATAGATGGCAACCGTAGTCACGACGGTAACAGGAAGAAGATGCGCATAGTGATCCAGAAACTCCGGATATATTTCAGTAAATTTGAATTCAAAGCGAATGTAAAGCGCCATGAAAGAAGAAATCATGATAAACAGAACATCGAAAAAAACCATGATAAACAGCCGGTTAAATACGATATTGGTTTTTCCTTTTTTCTGATCCAGCATAAACACAGGTCCTCCCACAACACCTTAATTTACCATAAAATTCCGCAAAAGTATAGCTTTTAGGCGGATATTCTTTAAAATTCCAGTTGTAAACGAATACAGACATTTTTGAGTATATGATTAGGATGTAAGAAATCTGTTAAAATATTCCGTAAAAAGGGCACAGGCTCATGCGAACCTGTGCCCGGTTTTGTTTTACAGTTCCATGACATTTCCTGTCTTGTTCTTTTTGCGGTGCTTTTTGCCTTCCTGCTCAGGGGTCGTTTCTCCATTGTCCGGTATCATATGCACATCCATCTGCGGAAACGGAATGGAAATATCATTTTCATCCAGCGTCAGCTTCGTCTTCTCCGTGATGCGCCAGAAGGATGTCCAGTAGTCTTCGCCATTTACCCAGCAACGGACAATCAAATTCACACTGCTGTCGGCAAGCTCGCTGACCACCACCATCATAGGTTCGTCCTTTAAGGTTGTCTCATCATCCTCCAGCATTTTTAAGAGAACTTCCTTTGCCTTTTTTAAATCGGCGTCATAGGCAATACCGACATTGACGTCCACTCTTCTTTTGGCTCCCATCGTTACGTTGGTGATACTGTTGTCACTCAGGCTTCCATTGAGAATCACCACGACTTTATTGTCTGCGGTGTGCAGATGCGTGTAAAAGATCTGAATATCATCCACTGTGCCTTCCAGACCGGCTCCGTGAGCCACGATATAATCACCCACTTTGAAAGGCTTCTGCAGCAAAATCAGAACGCCGCCAGCCATGTTGGAAAACGCACCCTGTAAAGCCAGACCAATAGCCACACTGGCCGAGGCAATCACGGCCAGCAGACTGGCCGTATCAAAGCCAAACATCTCCAGAATCGTGAAGGCCAAAATCACATATAGTACGATATTGACCGCCGAATCTAAAAATGTAATCACACCCGCTTCCGCGTTTCGTTTCTCCAGAAAACTTCTTAAAAATTTACGCAGGAATTTGATCAGCTTCACACCGACGCCATAGGTAATGGCAGCGGTGATCAGCTTCATGAGTATATTCAGAATCATGGAAAACAGCGATGAAGTTTCATACAGTTCCAGAAAACTGATCATAGGTTTCGGTTCCTCTTTTCATGATAAATCTGCAGACAGCACAGCCGTTTCGCTGTTGCATTGTCCTGAAGCTATTTTGCGGCATGCTTTTTCTTTTTCGGTTCCGACTTTTTCGTGTAGGTAGCGGGCTTATCTGCCTCGGCATCTGCTTCCATCACCTTTTTGCTGACCCGTTTTTTTGCTTCCGCGGCAGCTGCCTTTTCCTCTTTTTTCCCCGTTGTCTTTGCCTTTTCCGTTTTATCTTCTTCCGGATCCGGTGTGATCTCAAAAATCGCCGCAGACTGTGCAGCCACCTTTAAATTGATGGAATAAGGCTGGCCGTCCCACTCCTGCTTTTTCGCTTTTTTGACACGCGGGTTCACATTTCCGCTGCCGCCGTATTTCTCAGCATCAGTATTGAGAATCTCTTTATATTTGCCGGCCCACGGAACGCCTGCTGTCATATCCCTGGCAACACCGCTGAAATTGGCCACCACAAAGAGTGCCTTGTCGTTGGTCGATCCTTTTCTGACAAAGGCCACAAAGCAGTCCTGCCAGCTGATGCAATTGGTCCAGAAGAAACCGTCCGGATGATTGTCCAGCTCATTTAACGCCTTACTGCTGCGATAAAGGGCATTCAAATCCTTCATCAGGGTCTTGACACCCATGTGATATTTGTACTGGAGCAGATCAAGATTAACGGCACGCTGCTCGGAAAATTCCTGATACTCTCCGATGTCCTGGCCCATGAAAAGAAGCTTCTTACCCGGATGCATCATCATATAGGCATAGGTAATACGCAGCGCGGCGAAACGCTGGTCCTCGTCGCCCGGCATCTTGCCAATCATGGTGCCCTTGCCATGCACCGCCTCGTCATGGCTGAATGCCAGCATATACTGCTCACTATAAGCATACATCATGGAGAAGGTCAGCTGGTTGTGTTTATAAGAGCGGAAATACGGGTCAGCTTTGATATAATCAATAAAATCATTCATGTAACCCATATTCCATTTGTAGTCAAAGCCCAGACCGCCGTCGTCCAGATGGCCGGTGACCATCGGCCATGCGGTGGATTCCTCTGCGATCATCAACGTGTGCGGATTACGCTTGTGTACAATAGAATTAGTATGCTTGAAAAACTCTACCGCATCCAGATTCTCCTTACCGCCGTAAATATTGGGGATCCATTCGCCGTCTTTTCTGCCGTAATCCAGATAGAGCATGCTGGCCACAGCATCCACACGAAGGCCGTCTACATGATAATTCTCAATCCAGTACAGAGCGTTGGCAATCAGATAGTTGGACACCTGTGGTCTCGCATAGTTATACACCAGTGTGCCCCAGTGCGGGTGAGAACCCTTCCTGGGATCCAGGTGCTCATACAGACATGTCCCGTCAAAATTGGACAGACCGTAGGTATCTCTCGGAAAATGCGCAGGCACCCAGTCCAAAATCACACCGATTCCGGCGTTGTGCAGCTTATTGACAAAGGCAGCGAAATCTTCCGGTCTTCCGTATCTGCTGGTTGGAGAATAATAACCAATTACCTGGTAGCCCCAGCTGGCGTCTAAAGGATGCTCGCTCACAGGCATCAGCTCCACATGGGTATATCCCAGATCCTTCACATAGTCGATCAGCTTATCCGCCAGAACTCTGTAATTCAGATACTCATTATTCTCTCCGCGGGCGACGGATCCCAGATAAACCTCATAAACACTGATGGGGCTGTCCGGGCTCTGCGTCCTGGCCCGGTTTTTAATCCATTCCTCATCATCCCATTGAAAATGGCTGATATCCGTAACCACAGATGCTGTGTTGGGACGAAGCTCACTGTAATAAGCATAAGGGTCAGACTTTAAATAGGTCAGACCTCCCTTCGCTTTAATCTCAAATTTATAGACATCACCTTCCAGAATACTGGGCACAAAAAGCTCAAAGATACCTCTGGTCTTTTTCATCTGCAGACGGGTACCATCCCAGCTGTTGAAGTCGCCCACGATACTGCAGCGAATGGCGTTCGGAGCCCAGACCGCAAAAAAGGTGCCTTCCACGCCTTTCACAGTCATAGGATGCGCACCAAGTACCTTGTACACCTCATAATGGATGCCCTTTTCAAATTTATCGATATCCTCGTCCTTTAACATGGAGCCGAATTCATATGGATCGCAGAATTCTACAATATTCTCCCCATAGGTCACGGAAAGCGTATAGATTCCCTTAAAGGAAGGCTTTACCTCCGCGACAAACCAGCTGCTCTCCGCATCAACCAGCTCCATCTCGATGGGCTTTTTTCCCGCAAACTTCACGCTTGCCGCGCTGGCTGTGGGAAGATAGGCCTGAATCAGATCCACGCCGTCGATCGTGTGCCGTCCAAGAATTCTGTGCGGATTCTCCGATTCTGAATACGTAATCTCCTCAATATCCGCCCAGTTCATCAACTCATATAGTTTTGTACTCATAACAATACCCTCCCTGTCAAATACCCCTGATTTCACAGATGTTGATTTATGAATATTTTACCAAATAAATCTGGCTAATACAAGCCAAAAGTGCTAAAATGCATTCACAAGTTACTATTCGCATACGACCTGGGAGATATAAACAGGTCTGTCAAGCGCAGTGTGCTTGTAAGGAACTGATTATATCATCCAGGTTGACTGAGAATCAGTCACTCACTCTGCGAGACGCCCTACGGGTGCCCCACATAAGCAATCTTAGCTCTGTAAGAGGTAAGATTGCGCATGCAGGA
This sequence comes from Lachnospiraceae bacterium, assembly GCA_021205565.1. GTDB lineage: Bacteria > Bacillota > Clostridia > Lachnospirales > Lachnospiraceae > RGIG6307. The sequence continues at coordinate 19,582 of JAJPXG010000058.1, forward strand.
GAGCGGCTGTGAATATCAACTTACTAACTATAACTCACAGAAAGGACGCCACCATGACAGAAAAAGAGTTTGACATGATAAAACGCATCAACAAATACGCAGAGGAAGTGCTCGGCGACATAGACCCACAGAAGGTCCAGGTTTCCAGACAGCTCGAAGCTCTGCGTCCCATCTTTGAAGAAATTGCTGCGGAGGAGCATATTACTCTGGAGGAAATGTTTATCAAATACATGGATCTGCAGAGCGAGGCCAGCTACCAGAATGAAATGCAGCTGCGTCAGACCTTCGCCGACCAGGCCAATGATCCCGAGAATCCCATGCTGTTCAGATAGTGTGTACTTCATTATACTTTCCGGTTTTGCATTGCCGACAATCGTTTCCGCATATGCTCATAATAGAAAAACTCTTCGATTTTGCTTTCATCGAAGAGCTTTTTTATAATTGCGTTCTACATTATTTAATGACCCTGACGCGGAAGACACCCGGAATGGTATTCAGTTTGTCCACCACCTGTGCGTTTGCTGCCTGATCCAGATCTATCAGCGTATAAGCCACATCGTCTCTGGATTTATTGACTACCTCGGCGATATTGATGCCCTCGTCCGCGGCGCAGTTCGTAATCGCAGTCAGCATGCCGGCCACGTTTTTATGGAGCACTGCCACTCTGGACGCCCTCTGGCAGGGACCGACCTCGCAGCGGGGATAGTTGACACTGTTCACGATACTGCCATTCTCCAGATAATCTCTGAGTTCCTTCACCGCCATCACTGCACAGTTGTCCTCGCTCTCCTGCGTGGAAGCCCCAAGGTGCGGAATGACGATACAGCCCGGCTTTCCGCTGGTCACAGGGGTCGGGAAATCAGATACATATCTGCGGATTTTTCCCTCTTTAAGTGCTTCTACCACCGCCTGCTCATCGCAGAGTACATCTCTTGCGAAATTCAGGATTACGGCATTCGGCTTCATCAGAGCAAGAGCTTCTTTCCCGATCATTCCTTTTGTGGATTCCATGGCCGGCACATGAATGGTAATGAAATCACAGTTTTTGTAAATCTCATTGACATCCATAACATGTCTGACATTATGGTTTAATTTCCAGGCGGCATCCACGGACAGAAACGGATCATAGCCCAGAACATGCATTCCTAACTGCTCCGCCACATTGGCCACCATGGCGCCGATTGCGCCCAGGCCGATCACGCCAAGAGTCTTTCCCATAATCTCCGTACCGGCGAACGCTTTTTTCGCTTTCTCGGTAGTCTTTGCGATATCCGGGTCATCCTGATGCTCTTTCACCCACTCGATACCACCGTTAATATCGCGGCTTGCCAGCAGCATGGCCGCAATAATCATTTCCTTTACTCCGTTGGCATTGGCGCCCGGCGTATTGAAAACCACAATTCCCCTCTGCGCGCACTTTTCCAGCGGAATATTATTATAGCCGGCACCCGCTCTTGCCACGGCCATAAGACTGTCCGGCAGCGTAAGATCATCCATGACAGCGCATCTGACAAAAATACCGTCCGCCTCACTCAACTGCTCCGTGAGAGCATACAGCTCCGTAA
>JAJPXG010000171.1 GCA_021205565.1 Lachnospiraceae bacterium
CCTTTATCCTTTAAGTAAAGATACACACCGCATACAGCGGCAGTGGCTGCTGTGAGCTTCAGTAAAAAATGACTTTTCTTTTTCATATGCGTTGTCCTCTCTTTCAAAGCATAAGACATGATAGCTTAATCACTTGCGACATATTACAGTGTACCCTCTTTTCACAAAAAAACAAGTGTCAGAAAGTGAAAAAAGATTTAAAAAAGTATATTATTTCTGCGGCCGGTAGATCGGATCGGCCGGATAGCCGCCCTTCATTTTCTGCATGCCGCGCTGGATGGCGTCGCGGGAGTTTTTCCAGTCGGCGTCCTTGTTGCGGTAGTCGTATTTTTCAATGAGCCAGGCCACATCCTCGTAGGTGCGCTCCATATTGTCGATCATGAGCCTGCGCATTTCCTTATAAAACTGGTCCCGTGCATCGCCCTTTAAAAATTTGTCAGCGGCCTCGCACAGGTCGCCGAAGTGGGTCAGGCAGAATCCCTTACCGCCCAAAATTTTATCATGGAATTTGGAATCCTCCTGATAGAGGTAGAAGAAGGTGTCGATGTAGCGGTCGTAGTTGGCTTTAAAGCGGTCACAGATGTAACAGGATTCATTTTCCTTGTGGATCCAGTCTACCAGGGCGTTTTCTCCTTCGGCGGCGGGCTTTTTAAAAAGCTTGAAGGAGCCTTTGGAGGGAGCCACCTGGTCGAAGGCTTTGGTCATTTCGTCGATCTTTTTGCGGTAGTGGGTTTTGAGAATCCAGGCGTTGCCGAGAGAATTGCCGTAGTCATACATTTTCTGGAAATGCTTGCGGCAGAAGCCGGCCTTGTCGGTGTCGGCCCGCACGTCGCTCTCCATGTAGGAGGAGCTGTTGCCTAAGACAAAGTCGATGGTGTCCTGCTCGAGCTTGCGCTCAATGAAGCAGATGGGGCATTCGTCCTGGGCGTCGACGGCTTCATTTAAGGGGATGGTGTATAGTTTTTCTTTCATGGAATTCATGGCCTCCTGCTTTTCTGCACTCTGTTTTAAAATGTCCGGGCAACAGATATTTTTGATTGAATTAAAATCAGTATAGCACAATCCGAAAGATTAAAAAACACTAAATTCCCATAAAAGCGTTGAATTTGACAAAGAAAAAAATTATACTGAGACGGTATGAGGAAAAACAGCTTTGGCGCATAAGGAGGGGTGCGGTTCTTAAGGCTGCGCGAATAAGTTTGAAGAAGGTTTTGCATGGACGGATATGTGACGTTTGAAAATGTAGGAAAAGTATATAAGACCGGCGATGTGGAGGTGACAGCACTGCATGATGTGAGCTTTACTATCGAGCAGGGTGAGATCTGCATCATCGTGGGGGCGTCCGGTGCGGGCAAGACCACGCTTTTGAATATTCTCGGCGGTATGGACGCACTCACCAGCGGCTCTGTCCGTCTGGACGGCAGGGAGATTTCCTCCTTCAATGATAAGCAGCTCGCGCTTTACAGACGGGAGGATATCGGATTTGTATTTCAGTTTTACAATCTGATTCCGAATCTGACCGCGCTGGAAAATGTGGAGATCGCTTCCCAGCTGGTCAAAAATTCCATGGACAGCGCTGAGATTTTGGAGAGCGTCGGCCTGGGACACAGGATGGCAAATTTTCCGGCGCAGCTTTCCGGCGGCGAACAGCAGCGTGTTGCAATCGCCAGGGCGCTTGCCAAGAATCCGAAGCTGCTGCTCTGCGATGAGCCAACAGGAGCGCTGGATTATGTCACCGGTAAATCGATTCTGAAGCTTCTGCAGGATTACAGCAGAGAGAAAAAAATGACGGTTGTCATTATTACCCATAACGGCGCGCTCGCGGCGATGGCAGACAGGGTGATCCGGGTAAAGAGCGGAACCGTGTCCGACATGTACTTAAATGAAAATCCCACGCCGGTGGAAGAAATTGAGTGGTAGAACGATGAACAGCATGATGAATAAGCTGCTGGGACGTTCGATCAAAAACAGTCTGGGGCGCTTCCTGGCAATCATGATTATTACGATGCTGGGGTCGGCTTTTTTTGGTGGTCTGATGGCCACGCAGCCGGCCTTTTTAAAGACTGCCCAGAATTTCACGGACGAGTACAATCTGTACGATTTCCGCATTTTATCCACCTATGGAATCGATGAGGACGATATTGCCGAGGTGGCGGCGCTGGAAGCTACGCAGACGGCTGCCGGTTCTGTTTATTATGACGCGATTGCCAATACGCCGGGCGGTGAGCTGGTGATTCGTATCCTCAGCATTACAGAGGGAGTCAATGACCTGATGCTGGTGGAAGGCAGGATGCCGGAGAATGAGAACGAGTGCGTGATTGATTCCAACTATTTTACAGACACTGAAATCGGCGATGTGATTACCTTTTCGGACGAGAATGAGGAGGATACGCTTAATGCTCTGCAGGAGAGCTACACGGTTGTAGGAAAGGTTTTTTCTCCCCTGTATATGAATACGGAAAGAGGGACGACCAGCATTGGCAATGGGAAACTGTCCTCCTTTATGTATGTACTGGAGGAGAGCCTGGATTTTGAGTATTATACGGAAATGTATATCGCCCTGAAGGGGGACTGGGAAATCTATTCCGATGAATATAATGACTATGTGGACAGTCTGGAGGCAATTTTTGAGGACACTGCCGCTGTGACGGTTTATGCCCGCTATTCTGACATTGTGTCGGAGGCCGAGGAGGAGCTTTTAGAGGGCGAGCAGGATTACGCAGATGGTGAACAGGAGCTGATCGACGGCGAGCAGGATTACGCAGACGGACAGCAGGAGCTGGCGGATGAAAAGGCGGAGGGTGAGCAGGAGCTTGCCGACGCCTGGGCCGAGATTGAGGATGGCCGGACACAGATTCTGTCGGCGCGCCAGGAGCTTCTGGATGCGGAGAAAACGCTGGCTGAGGCGAAGGCGGAATATGAAGAAGGTCTTGCGGAGTATTATGAAGGTCTTGCAGAGTATGAGGATGGCGTCGCGCAGGCCGAGGCCGGGTACGGCGATCTGGTGGCGGGGGAAGCGGAGCTTGCTTCCGGCTGGAATGAGCTTCAGGCGGCGCAGGCGCAGCTGGATGACGCCTGGGCACAGTTGGAGGAAGGAAAGGCACAGCTGGACGAATCGGAGGAAATCTATAATCTCTGTGTTAGCGTCCTGACTTTTCAGGATGAAAATCCCGATATTTACGATATTCTGTAATATCTGGAGG
>JAJPXG010000053.1:0-1525 GCA_021205565.1 Lachnospiraceae bacterium
TCTATCTTCTGGCGGTCAGTGCCATTCTGAGAGCAAATATAGATTATCTCGATGATATGAGGAGAATTGCGTTTGGAATCCCTGGATGGGAGGACTGCAGCCGTTATCTGTCCAATTTTCTGAGCCAGCTTCTGAACACGAACTCATATCTGGCGGATATCTCGCCCTTGACGCAGATCATTGCTTTACTTTTGCTTGCGGCGGCCAGTCTGATTGTTATCTGTACATTTTCGCAGGACGTCAGAATTTCTGCCTGGAGTGTGATCGCGGTGCTGCCGCTGGGAATTTCGCCCTACTTTCTGGAATGTTTATCCTATAAATTTGATTCAACCTATATGGCGCTGTCTGTTCTGGCAGCCGTTTTTCCTCTGCTGTTTTTGCAGGAAAATATCAGAATTTACATGCTGACGGTGATTTTATGCACGTTGGTAAGCTGCCTGACTTATCAGGCCTCATTGGGAATTTTTCCGCTCATGATCCTTTTCCTCTCCTTCCTGCAATGGCTAAGAGGAGAGAATACGCATCAGATTTTCAGGCTGGTCGGATATTCGGCTGCCGGATATTTCTGCGGCGGTGTAATTTATTCCAGCTTTATCATGACTTCCATTGAGTCTTACGCGGGCAGCGACCTGTTTTCATTTGGAGATATGCTTCCCGGTGTTATTTCGAATCTGCGAAAATATTATACCTATGTTCTGAGCGATTTTGATTTCAAATGGCTGGCGTTTATCGGTATTCTCCTGCTTTCTTTTGTGATATTGTCAGTAGTTAATACCTGCAGAAAAAAATGGCACACCGCGATATTTTCACTGCTGACGGTGGCGGCTGCGCTTTGCCTGGCGTTTGGCCCATATGTGGCATTATCGCAGGCGCTGTTCCAGTGCCGCGCCATGTTTGGCTTTGGAGCCTGCATTGCCATGGTTGCAGTTATCTGTGTGAGTTATCCTCATTCGCAAATTGCGAAAGCGGCAAGCTTTAGTCTGAGCTGGTGTTTTTTTGTTTTCGGTTTTGTGTATGGCAATGCGCTGGCAGAACAGCAGCGGTATGTGGATTTCAGGACGGAGATGGTGATTTCTGACCTTGCGGATTTTGTGAACGGAAAATCTGAGGAAGCGGTCGAACTGCAGATTACAGGAACGATCGGCGATTCCCCCATTCTGGAAAATATGCCGCAATATGACGGCGTGCTTGGACGTCTCATTCAGACTACCTTTGCGGGGAACACCTGGGTGTTTGATACCTATTATTTTTGCTATTACTATGATTTAAATAATGCAAATGGCAATAACCATTTTACAATTGTGGAGGGCTTAGACGAGATGGACCTGCCGCTTCTGTATGACGGGTATTACGAGACGATTTACGGGGATGAGGAACACATCCTGATTGAACTGAAGGAATATTAAAAAAGACCGTGGGATTTGCTTTCATTCAGAAGCAGACCGCGGTCTCTTTGATTCGGCTGTGGTCATATTTCAGAGTTCCAGTTGGGAAAGAAGATAAGTCATGCCATCCTCATCAGGCG
>JAJPXG010000053.1:1535-3186 GCA_021205565.1 Lachnospiraceae bacterium
CTTAAAATCTGTTTTTGCGAAAGATATATGATAAAATCCATGAATAATATTGACATATAGACATAACAGGTCTATAATCATCACATAAACAAATTTACATATGAGAAAATGAGAAATCAAGCAGGATCTCGTGCTTCCCATATATACAGGAGCAGGATGGAAGCATGGAATGAGTCACAAAGAAAGGGGGAGTGATTATGGCAGATTTGGAACAGAAAAATGAACAGGATTTTCTGGCGACACATGAGGATGGGGTCAGGCAGGTTTTAAATGATCAGCCGGCGGATGAATATCTGTATGACCTGGCAGAGCTTTTTAAAGTCTTTGGAGACACGACGCGCATTCGTATTTTATATGCTCTTTTTGTCAGCGAGCTGTGTGTGAGCGATATTGCGCAGCTATTGAATTTAAGCCAGCCGGCTGTCAGCCATCAGCTGAAAATTTTAAAGGACGCGAAGCTGGTGAAGTTCAGGCGGGATGGCAAGATTATCTTTTATTCGCTGGATGACGACCATGTGCGTACCATCATCAGTATGGGTATGGAGCATGTAGAGGAGTAATTGCTTTTAATACAGGCAAAAGGTGTCCGTTTCGCGACCGGAAAGGACGCATAAGCATAAAAAATTTCAGGGAGACCAGGATCATGAAAAAAACATACAAGGTAGAAGTTGACTGCGCAAACTGCGCCGCAAAAATGGAAGCTGCTGTAAAGGCTACTGAGGGAGTGAAGGATGCTTCCATAAGCTTTATGACGTTAAAACTGAAGGTTGAGTTTGAGGACGGCGCCGATGTTGATGCCGTAATGAAAAACGCACTGGCCAATTGCAAAAAGGTTGAGGATGACTGCGAGATTTTCTTATAAACGATTATTAAATCCTCAGAGTAATTCCTGGCTGCCAAAGCCTGGCAGAGGATTTGAGGTGGGAGACACAGATGAATCAAAAACAGAAAAAAATATTTTACAGGATCATCATTTCGCTTGCATTTCTGATTTTGCTTACAATCCTGTGCAGAGCTGTTGAACTGCCGAAGGTTCTGCAGGGACTTCTGTATCTGATCCCCTATCTGGTGATCGGCCATGATATCCTGCGAAAGGCGCTGAAAGGCATTCGGAATCATCAGGTTTTTGATGAAAATTTCCTGATGGCAGTCGCGACGGTCGGCGCCTTTCTCTTAGGTGAATACGCAGAGGGCAGCGCAGTAATGCTGTTTTATCAGATCGGAGAGCTTTTTCAGAGCGTGGCAGTCGGAAAGAGCCGGCAGAATATTGCGGATCTGATGGATATCAGGCCGGATTACGCGAATCTTATGACAGACGGACAGATTGAGAAGGTGGATCCGGATGATGTGGAAATCGGTTCAGTCATTGTCGTCAATCCGGGTGAAAAGATTCCGATTGACGGCAGGATCATAGCAGGAAAAACCAGTCTGGATACCAGCGCTCTGACCGGCGAGAGCGTTCCGCGCGATGCTGCAGAGGGGAGCGAGGTCATCAGCGGTTGCATCAACCTGACAGGAGTCATACATATCGAGACGACGAAGGAATTCGGCGAGTCCACCGTTTCCAAAATCCTTGATCTGGTGGAAAATTCGAGCATGAAAAAAGCGCGGATGGAGAACTTTATCACCCGCTTTGCCAGATATTATACAC
>JAJPXG010000146.1 GCA_021205565.1 Lachnospiraceae bacterium
GAACAATAATTATTTCAGAAATAGTCACTGTAATACAGATATAATCTGCAATGCGGTGTTCTCAGAATCAGAATAAATGATAGTATAAGTTTATATAACAACTTTTCACCAGCACGATCTTCACATTTATAAAATTAACGGAAATAAATATGAACACGGATAAAAAATTGATCGGAATTCGCATTATGCAGCGCCGGAAAGACAAAGGGCTGACGCAGGAACAGCTTGCCGAACAACTGGATATGTCTAAAAATCATATTTCCAGCATAGAATGTGGTAAGTACATGCCAACCACAAAATTTATTATGAGTCTGTGTGATGTCCTTGGCGGAACACCGGATTATTATCTGGTTGGCACACCCTCTGATACAACAGATAAAATTTCCGAGCTTGTATCACAACTGCCGGAGCAGAAGCAACGCATTATCCTGAAACTTTTAGAGACGTATCTGGATGAATTCTGTTCGGATTGATAAATAATGAAAAACTGCTGACTCTGGAGGTAAAACTGCAAGGATTGGCTTCATGTAATTATTTGACCACAAATACATTCAATGATAAAATGGACTTATCTTTAAAAGATGGTCCATTTTATAGTTGGAGGGAAACAGATGCGAATTCTCATTTGTGACGATGAACAGGAATATCTGGATACACTGCAGTCGCATGTGAAGGAATATATGAAGAACCGTTCCATTGTCTGTCAGATCATCGCGACTGCCAATCCTGTCAGTGCGGCCGCCTGCAGGGAGCCGTTCGACCTGGCTTTTCTGGATATTCAGATGGAGGGAATGGATGGCATTGCCCTTGCCCGGAAGCTCAGGGAGAAAAATCCAAAACTGGCGCTGTTTTTTATCACGAATTATGAGGAATATCAGGACGAGGCCATGGACCTGCAGGCGTTCCGCTTTTTTTCAAAGCCTTTCAACGCCGACCGACTGTATTCCGGCCTGGATAAGGCCATGGAGTATATTGACCAAAGCTGTGTGGAGCTGTATCTGCTGAGTGATTATACCGTCCAGCGTGTGCTGACAGATGACATTCTGTATATTACCATAGAGGGCAGAAAGACGAAGGTTCAGACGCTTAAAAAAAGCTATTTTGTCCGGGATAATTTCACGGAGCTTTGCCAGAAGCTGCCCGCCCGGTTTTTTACCAGATTCACAAATCCTTTTATGTCAACCTGCATCACATACAGACCTATTCCTACGCGGAGCTGTACTTAGTCAACGGAGAGCGCATTCCGATCGCGCCCAGAAGGCAGGCCGCGTTTCACAAATACTGGTTTGAATATCTAAGGAGATTTTGAATATGCTGAGTCCGGTGATATCCTGCATCGTCTATGCGGTGGAAATGCTGATTTTGTATCTTTTTTTCTCCCGGATTGCGGAGAAACGATTTGCTTCGTGGAGGTGCATTCTTTCAGGCTGTATTCTTTTTGAAGCCGCGTCAGGGCTCAATCTCTTATTTCAAAACAACAGTCTGATCAACACAGTCGTTTCGGTTGTGATATTTTCCCTGTTTGCTGTATTCTGCTTTCATATCAGGCTGCGCTCCGCTGTCATATACGCAATTGCATTATCTGCGCTGAACCTCGCATCGGAAACTGTTGCAATGTTTGTTCTGTCATCAATCTTTGGTCTGCCTGTTGCAAATTATGGCCAGAACTTTTCTTACCTTTTGACGACAATACTGTTGTGTAAATCGCTCTGGTTTCTGTCCTGCATGTTTTTGTCCGGTATCATTGGTTCTTCCGTCCATTCCAGGCTGCCGCTGCATCTGTTTTTTTATCCGGTATCGACGACGGTATGCATTCTGATTCTGGATTTTGTCTGTTTTGAGGCAAGCCTCAATGAATCGGCGCAGCTCCTTTATGTCGCCGCTGTTTTGATTCTATTTCTGTCCAACATTCTGCTTTTTATAAATTACCAACATCAGATGGAAGCGGACACAGAAGCCTTGCGCCTGCAGGGTGAAAACCGCCGCCTGCAGACGGAGAAGTCCTATTATGATATCCTGGAGCAGCAGAATCAGCAGTTGATGCTTTACGCGCACGATACCAAAAACCATCTGGCCGCGATACAGGGCATCAGCGACGATCCGAACGTCCGGGACTATGTTGCGAAACTGACAGATCAGTTAAAGGAATATACGCGCAACTGTCACAGCGGAAATATGATGCTGGACCTGATGATGGATAAATATGAGACGGAATGTAAGCTCCGGAAAATTAATTTCACCTACGAGTTGAGAACCTGCAACTTAAAAAAGATGGACGACATGGACCTGGTAGCCGTACTGGGAAATCTGATGGACAATGCCCTGACGGCCGCGGAGAATTCAGAGCAGAAAACAGTTTCATTAACGACAACCTTCCGCAACGGTTACGACGTGATTGTTCTCTCCAACAGCTGCGACGACCTTCCGAAAAGCACTGGCAGTCATCTCCAGTCCTCCAAGACAGACAAAAGCCTCCATGGCATTGGCTTAAAGAGCGTCACCAGAACGCTCAGAAAATACCAGGGAGACTTTGACTGGAAATATGATGAGGAAAAGCATGTTTTTACGGTGACGGCTATGCTGGGAGACAGGGAGGATGTTTAAGATTGATGAAAAGCTCCAGCCAGGTCATTCATCACCTGACTTGGAGCTTTTGCTGTGCGAAGGAGAAACTACTGAGATTTAAAGCCTTGACGCAATGGAATTGCGGTCACTATCGGAGACACCCAGCACATTCATGGCCTGGTCGGAAGACGGACCTAAATTTTTCATCAGATTCTTGACACTCTGCAACAAGACCTCAATCTGCCGCTCATTTGCCGCTTTTTCAGCAGCTCTTTCGTTTAAAGTTTGAATTGCCTGGCACATGGCAGATACCTCTTTTCCCTTTATGTATTGTGTGGTAATGCGATTTGGCTTGACAGTAATGATCAGTTATGCGATAAAATGAGCGCCATTTGCTCATGATATTATGACTACAAAATACGCAGTCATTATCCCATTCGTCGTCTGCACTTCGTTTCGGTCCGCGCTAAACAGATGTCCCCCGGACATCTAGCGCCGTCAATCGTAAAAGGCGCGTTGACTCACTTGCACTCATGATATAACACGAGCAGTTTATTTACAAGAAGTACATTGTACAAAATTTTTGACTTTATTAAAAAATTAC
>JAJPXG010000176.1 GCA_021205565.1 Lachnospiraceae bacterium
AATCGATACATCTTCTTGCATATCGTCCTGACTTATCAATTTCTGCAATCTTTCTCTCATTTCCTCAACAGTTTTCTTGGTATTCACAATAACAAGCAGATTCCTGTTTTTCTCGAAAACATTTTTACAGAACTCTGCCGCCTGATCATAGGTATAGGCGCAGGTGCCAATCTCCGGAATAATCTGTGTACGTTTAAACACCGCAAAGTCTTCTCTGTAATCACCGATCATCTGTGAATCTTCATCCATCAAAATCGGATAGTCGCTCTTTGTGAAATCCGGCTGAGTCGCGGAACACAGAACAATAACGCCTTTGCACATTTCTTTTAAAAAGTTCATAGCCAGATAAAACAGATTCACACATTTTAATGGCAACGACTGCACTTCATCCACAATGATGACTGCACGACTAAAACGGTGCATGCGCCGGACAGAAGAAGTTTTTCCAAGAAACAGTGTATTCAGAAACTGCACCATCGTTGTTGCAATCACGGGTTTATCCCACCTGGCAGCGTAAAGCTCATATTCTGCCAATTCTTCCTCATTATCTATTTCCTGTACTACATTAGAATGATGCTCCAGAAAATTTTCCTCTCCAACAATTTCTTTAAACACATCGCTGTTCTGATCAAGGATAGACATAAAAGGAGCCACATAAATAATCCGCTCCGCCTCATGCCCTATCCCATATTCAATTGCATATCGAAGAGACGATAACGTTTTTCCTCCGCCTGTCGGCACAATCAGTTGACAGATTCCTGCCTCATGTCTGGCAAAGTCTCTGCATCGATTCGATATATCGTTTCTCTGTCTTACAATGCGCTCATTTTGTAAGGCGAAAGTTTCCGCTTTACGCTTCATATAGGCTTCATAATTGTCGTGAAAATATTCAAATAATTTTTTCCTGTCATAATCAAGTTCAATCTTCCTGTTCATCATGAATTCCGAGGTATTTGTCCTGTCTGCATCAATCAACATGGACTGCACCACACGTTCAAACATACCCATATAAAAAGCAAAAGCGGTACGTTTTCTCATGGAAATGGCTTTTAATTTTTCCCTGATCTCATGGTATTCTTTGTTTGCAAAACCAATATACTCTCTCAGAAGATCCTCCGATATGATTTCCTGAACATGGCTTTTGGCCAGCTCATAATTTTCGTCCTTACCTGTACGTCTGGTCAGATAATCCGTACCATCGGTTAGTACCCAATCATGTAGGCCATGATGAGAAACTATGATTCTTGCAATAAAATGCGATACATCATAAAATTCTGCTCCCAATGTGTCGCTAAATTCGATAATATACCTCGCACCCGCATAACTGTGGTCAATTTCTCCTCTGCGATAGGATTTGTTTCCTCTTACATAATCATCAAATTTCTGCGTAAACTTTCCTATATCATGTAATAATGCAGCTATATATGCAATATAATCAGTTCCTGTAGAATTTCCGTACTTTTTGCAAAACTCTGCCGTTTCCTGACAATGTTCCTTTACCGTCTGTATCTGTACGTCGCCATTCTCTTCTCTGACATGTGCTGCAAATTTCTCATATTCTTTCACTTCTGATACCCTCCCTTTATCAATTATTGATATATTCAAAATCCAAAGATCTCGAAACGACGGCTCAATGCATCTCTACTCAACCGCGAGCCATTGGAATTCATGTTGTCATCCCCGTAAACCTTCCCCCAGCAACCATCTATACGTTCTCTCCAAACATCCTCCGAAACGCATCATAATTCGCCGTATCCCTGGCTGAACAAAATACCGCAAATTCAATCGTCTGGAAATCTCCCCTATGTTGTTTTACCGCCTGACAAATCCCCGCAGCCACAACCGCCGGAGGATTCTGGAACGCTCCGCATCCGAACGCTCCCATGATTACGACCTCATTTCCGTTTGCTTTTGCAATGTCCAGTATGCGATTTGCTCTTTTGGTGTGAAGAGCCATCAGATCCGAATCGCTGATCCTTACCGCCTGGTTTCCCGCATCTGGATTCATGTGATTCGATGACTTTGACCGCAGATTCGGCGCAGCACAGGTAATCACATTCACTTGATACCACTCGCTCTCCGGCAAGGTTCTCGGTCTCAGTTCGTCTGATTTAAACACTATGACATCGGGCGTGTAAATACAATCATCATTATAAAGTACATTCATTTCCCCAGATGCGAGTCCGGCCCTATGCCTTTCATGGAATCCCTGCCGGACAGCATCTTCGCTGATACACGGATAAAGCGTGCTGCATCTGCAAAGACACTCCTCCTGCGCGGATGATCCCTTCCACACGCCTCCTCCCGGATTCGTCGCGGAAGCAAAGTTCAACACACAAACCTTCCTTTTCCCTGCATACTTTCTCGCTGCTTCATAACTTCTTTTCTTTGAAACTACGATATTCACATCCATATCGGATGCAGACACCGATGCTCCATGATCCGAAGCACTTCCACGCATACCTGTATTTCCAGGCATACCTGCAGGCTGTCCACAGATAACTTCCCCAGGGTTATCAACCTCTCGGATTAATTTCTGCGATATAATTGACTGCCGAATGGAATTTCTGAGGCGATCATTTTCTTTACATAAGGTAAACGTATTTTTAAACACGGCAATCCTTTCATCTCTTTCATAATGAAAGGACGTCCTTTCTTTTAATCTGTCTGTATATGGATTTTTTCGTGGATTTAAATTTTTAAAATCGTATTCATCTCTCATATTTTCTTACTGACTCCCCTCTTTTGGTATTAACGCTATCATCTCTGTATTTTTCTCCAATACAATCATTTTCTACATGATAACAAACTGCCGCTTCCCGGAAATCTCAGTTTCTGTTATTCCTGTTCTCCCACATAGCCCTTATCTACATTGATCGCACAAAAATACTCTTCGCCCATCTCTTTTTTTACGGTTTCTTTTATTTTCTCTTCCACCTGTTTATCCGTCAGATGATACTGAAACGGCACCAACACATCAAAAATCAGATTCACATGCGTCGGACCTGCAACCACCCGAAAATCATGCATACTGATTTTCGGATCAATCGCATGGATAAGAGAAGTCGTCTTTTCTTTCAGCAGTTGTACCTGTTCATCCATCGTCACAACCGGATCCATATGGATCACGGCGTCACATCTTAATTCCCGTTTCAGTT
>JAJPXG010000102.1 GCA_021205565.1 Lachnospiraceae bacterium
TGGCCAAAAGAAGGTTTCAGGGAAGTGCTGTTGAATTCGGTTAACCATAAAGCGTATGAGACTGGGATACCGATTCAGATTCGGGTTTATGATGATAAGATTACAATCTGGAATGATGGGCAGTGGCCGGATAAAATCGATATTGCTAGAGTGTATGAGCGCCATCCATCTATCCCACATAACCCCAAAATGGCAGATGTGTTTTATCGTTCAGGTGAAATTGAATCCTGGGGAAGCGGTTTTGATAAAATAAAGATGGAATGTGATCAGGCTTTGGCACCATATCCGGTTATCAATGCAAATCCGAAGGGCGGAGTGGAGCTGGTCTGCAATGCCTGTGATCTGTATCTGAAATTATTAAAACATGGAAGGTATTATGATACGTATCCGGAAGAAGAATCAGAAGAACCGATGACTTCAACAAATATGCTGTCAGCAGAGGCGATGAAATCTGTTGACAGAATGATGGATATATTGAGTAGAAGGCTTTCTGATAAGGAAAAAGCAAAAATGCTTCCGATTGTGGAATACTTGAAAGTTCATGATGAAGTGGACACACAAACCGTGAAAATAATTATTGGAAAGTCCAGGGCTACAGCATCCAGATATATACAACGTCTTGTGGAATTAGATATATTGGAAAAGAAGGGGGACTCGGTAACAACAGTTTTCTATAGAAAATAATCCAGGGTTTCCGAAAAATGAGAAGCTTTTGAGAAGTAAACGGAAAAAATGAGAAGCTTTTGAGAAGCAATGAGTAAAATGAGAAGCTTTTTGAGTCGCAACCATAAAAAATGAGAAGCTTTCATGGATAATAAGCCATCTTTTTCTGGCGGGATATCATGGCATATGTGGCGTACTGAAGGACATCTGACTGTTGTTGGCAGCAGATTTAGTGATAGATAAAGGCAGGAGACATTGTAGATATGTGCAGCAGGTATTATATCGATGATGATACGTTGGATGAGGTCGCTGATCGGTTTGTTGCCGGGAGGCGTTCTGGGGCGAAATATACCGCAGGGGATGTTCATCCGAGTGAGACAGCTCCGATTATATTCAGAGGAAAGTCGGGTGTTTCACTCAATGGGATGAAATGGGGGTTTCCGCAGCAGAGCGGAAAAGGCTTATTCATAAATGCACGGGCAGAAACAGCTCTGCAAAAGAGAACATTCAGTGAGAGTGTTCTTTATCGACGCTGTGTGATACCAGCGCGGCATTTTTATGAATGGGATGTTTCAAAAAATAAAGTCACATTTCTGCGAGAGAGTGGTTCGGTATTGTATATGGCCGGATTTTTTAATCTGATACAGGATGAGGTTCGGTTTGTGATATTGACTACGCAGGCAAATTCATCCGTATTGCCAGTGCATGATCGGATGCCGTTGATTCTGGAAACAGAGGAGGTGGAGAGCTGGATTTGCGACGGCGGGAAAACGCAGGCTTTTCTGCAGAAAACTCCAGTGCTGTTACAAAGGACTCAGAAATATGAGCAGCAGAGCCTGTTCGGAATGCTATGATGATGGCACATTGACATGGTTATGAAACTTTTAAACGGAAAAGGCGCTGGAACCGAAAACTGTATCAGGCTGTAAAAATCTTCCCTATAAAACTGTCGTTTCCTTATTTCCCAGGTACAGCGACAGGCTGAAAATCAATCCTGGCTTTTGCCGCCTGTTCCTGTTGATTTTTTCTGTCGATATGATAAGTATGTTTCCCCCGGCGGAAGTTGTAACCGGTCTGGTGGAAGTGAAAGGCGACATTGTACTCTACGCACTGTGTCATGGTATTCAGAACCCAGCCATAATCGCAGAGTCGGGCATCTTCCCCGGACTCTCCTCCGCAGGAGACCAGTTCGATGGTGTCAGCGTATTGTTTCAGAAATGGGCGCAGATTGATTGCTTCGAGCATTGGCTCATGGATGATCTCTTTATGCTTGATGGGAAGTTCCAGAAAAATCGGGAGACGTTTATTCGTCTGATACTGGTTTTCGCAGGTGCAGACGATATGGACATTGTCATAGCCATCACCCCAGTCGTCCGGCAGGCCGATAGGGAAGCGCTCCGGACGTTTGGTGACAAAATAAAACTGGAGTTCGGAGCGTTCTTTCATCATGGCCCAGGCATCCGGACGCCATTCGTCCGCTGCCGGGTGAAAGAAATCCGATGTAAAGCAGGTGTAGACATATCCGCCGTCCGGCTGGAGCTTGTACTCCTTCTGACGGTTCCTGCGGATCGGCAGGTTGAAGGCGGACGTCTTATGGACAACCGAAGCGTCGCGGCCAAATTCCGCGTCACGCCGGTAGACATAACAATGTGAGCACCCGGTGCTTACTTTCGTGCAGCCGTGCCATGGGTTCCAGGTTGCCATCTTTCCGCCTCCTCTCGTTCCTCTGGTTAGCTTTCGTTTCTCAGATTGATCCGTTTGCAGAATGAATGTATGGGAAATTGGAATGCAGCGCAGAGAAGCAGGAAAAAGCCATTCCTGTTTCCCTACTTTGCCAGAAACCTGCTGTCAATTTCCATCGGCATGTTATAGGAGTAGCCGCGCCGCACCAGGCTGTACAGCTTAAAGCTCATCAGCTCCGGACTGACATCCAGGCTGCTGCACATGCTGAAATAATTCAGATCCGGATCTTTGGATAGTATCTCCACCTCGTTGTCCCGGATCAAAGTATCGGCCGCAAACAGGTTTGCCTCATATTCGGTTCGGCTGGTCATATCGTCGAGGACAGAGTCCTTCATGGGAGCCATTTTCAGTTCCTGCTTGTGCAGCACGATGTGTCCCAGCTCATGGGCGGCGACGATCTTTTTCTCCGGTTCTGGCAGGAAACTGCTAATCATGACATAGTAAGTCTGGCAGCTCAAAAAGCAGTATCCCTTCAGACGTTCGTAACGGTCGGTTTCCATGACTACGGCCTTCATGCACTCCAGCAGTTCCAGCGGATTCCGTGTTTTATATTTTCGGACGAGATGTTCCACCCGTTCATAGATATCATCTTTTTGCACAGGGTATCACCTCCGACAAGAAATTCATTGATATCAGTATAACAGCTCCGTTGTCCCATATACAGGACAGCTTACTGTTCCTTGCCGGCCAGATACTTCTTGGGTGGAAATTTCTTCGCACGCTTTTTT
>JAJPXG010000006.1:0-1205 GCA_021205565.1 Lachnospiraceae bacterium
TGCGAGATCTTCACGTTTTTATCTGGGTAAATCAACACCTGCGATACGAGCCATTTACGTTTCTGCTCCATTTGAGCTTTATTTCGCTTTCACCCCAAATGGGGCATGAAAACCACAGCTTAATTTGCCGCGGCTTTCAGCATGCATGCGCATGCCGCACCCTCCCTCCCATTCCACTGGGAAGTCAGATGCGCTCTGTTACTAATTGGCTGGGGAATGCTCCCAACCGGACAAAATCCGATCTTTCCGATACTCACCGGGTTCTCTCTGCGATTTCTCATTAACATGTGCAGAATCGCGGAGAACCTTATTTTCGGTACCAACAAGCAAACAGGTTATCACGTTGCAAAAGTGTGATTAGCCCTGTCTCTGTTTATGTTTAGGATTCTCGCAAATAACCCTGATTTGTCCTTTTCTCTTGATGATCTTGCACTTGTCGCAAATTCTTTTAACTGATGATCTAACCTTCATCGTTAAACCCTCCTTTCATGAAAGACCGACTCTAAGAATAACATAAACATATAGCAAATGCAAGAAAAAATTTCCTTATTTTAAAGGATTTTTCACATTTCGTTTCTGTTTCTGCCAGTCTGCAGCCGTTCTTATTTATCACGCCAGATGATACGTCCTTTTGTCAGATCGTACGGAGACAGCTCCAGTGTCACCTTGTCTCCCGGAAGAATACGAATAAAATTCTGGCGAAGCTTTCCGCTGATGTGCGCGAGCACTCTGTGCCCGTTTTCCAGCTCTACGCGGAACATGGTATTGGGCAGCTTCTCCACTACGACTCCCTCGATCTCAATTACGTCAGCCTTTGACATGTTCTCCTCCTAAACCTGATTTGAGATATTGAACTGATTTCTACCTATTATATAGTATATGCGCTGCAGCTTACAGCATGGAAAGAATTTCCGGTTCCCCGTCCGTAACCAGAATGGTGTTCTCGTAATGAGCGGCCCAGGAGCCGTCCGCCGTAACCACTGTCCAGTTGTCGTCAAGCCACTCCACGTCCGCGGTTCCTAAGGTAATCATAGGTTCCACCGCCAGAGTCATACCGGCTTTCAAACGGATTCCCTTGGAACGGGAACGATAGTTGGGGATAGCCGGATCCTCGTGAAGCTTGCGCCCCACACCATGACCGGTCAGATCATACACAATTCCATAGCCGTAAGGCGTCACATAATCGTCGATGGCATTCCCGATCT
>JAJPXG010000006.1:1215-20710 GCA_021205565.1 Lachnospiraceae bacterium
ATCTCATGCAGATGATGTCCCGCGACAGCATATTTGATGCCTTCAAAAAAGCTCTGCTTCGTCACATCCATCAGCTGCTGCACCTCAGGCGCCACCTTGCCGACGCCATGCGTCCTTGCCGCATCGGAATGGAGACCCTTGTAAATCAGGCCCATATCCAGGCTGATGATGTCCCCCTCCTTTAAATATCTGGTCTTACTGGGAATACCGTGCACCACTTCCTCGTTGACAGAGCAGCAAACCGTCGCTGGATAGCCCTCATAGTTTTTGAAGTTTGGAACACAGCCCATCTTCCTGATCATTTTCTCAGCAAACTCGTCGAGTTCCCAGGTAGTGACGCCCGGTTTGATCAGCTCTTCCATAGCCAGATGTACCTCCGCGAGCCGTTTATTGGACTCGCGCATCAGTTCTATCTCCTTCGCAGATTTAATCGATACCGCCATATTTGCGCCTCCGATTAACCCAAAATCGCGGTGATGGACAAAAAGACATCCTTCATGTCCACGGTACCGTCCACGGTCTTGAGGACGCCCTTCGCGCTGTAAAACTCAATCAGCGGCTGCGTCTGATCATGATACACCTTCAGTCGATTTAACACAGTTTCCGGCTTGTCGTCATCCCGAAGCACCAGCGGCTGACCGCAAACATCACAGATGCCCTCCTTCTTCGGCGGAACATGCTCAATGTGATAAGTGGCGCCGCAGCTTAAGCAGGCACGGCGGCCGCTCATCCGCTTCACAATATTTTCATCCGGAACATCTACATTAATCGCATAATCAATCGCATCACCCATCTCATTCAGGGCCGAATCCAACACCTCAGCCTGCGGAATGGTGCGCGGGAAGCCATCCAGTACATAACCGTTTACACAGTCCGGCTGCGCGACTCTGTCTAAAAGGATCTTCACTGTCAGCTCATCCGGAACCAGCAGCCCCTGATCCATATATTTTTTTGCTTCCTTACCCAGCTCAGTCCCGTTCTTGATATTGGCTCTGAAAATATCGCCGGTGGAAATATGAGGAATCTGATATCTCTCCGCGATCATCTTGGCCTGCGTACCCTTGCCTGCGCCGGGTGCTCCCAACATAATAATTTTCATGATTTCTCCTGTGACTATTCACAGACGTCTGAAATGCATAACCAGGCTCGTCAAGTTTGCTTGTAAGAGACTGGTTATACATTTCAGATGACAGAGAATCAGTCACTTTCTCCACATAAGCAAAAAGATGAGCAGCGTTTTTTGCTGCGTCGGACAGTTTCCTGGACGCTTTTGCGCATGTGTGAGAAAGCGCCTGTGAATTGTCATTCTGTTCAACAAACGCGAAACATATCTGGGCAGAGTTCTCCACTGCAGCCCAGATATCTGTCTCTTTTATTAACTGTTTAAGAAGCCCTTATAATTGCGTACCAGCATCAGGGACTCCACCTGCTCAAGCGTCTCCAGAATGACACTGACAATAATGATCAGGGATGTGCCTCCGAAGGACACGCTGGCATTGAAAAGTCCCGAAAAGATATAAGGAACAATTGCTACAAACGCCAGTCCGATTGCGCCGATAAACACAATATAATGCAACACCCTGTTCAGGTAATCGGTAGTAGGCTTGCCCGGACGGATACCGGGAATGAAGCCGCCCTGCCTCTTCATATTGTCAGAAACCATCATCGGGTTGAAGGTAACTGACGTATAGAAATACGCAAACCCGATAATCATGGCTACATAAAGGATAACGCCCACGGAATAGACCGGGGTGGAAATGCTGAACCAGTAGCTGGAGCTCAACACCTTGATGATCTCTGCGCCAACACCGGACGCTGTCACGCCGAAGAGCGTACAGATGATACTCGGTGTCTGCAGAATTGTGGAGGCAAAAATCACCGGGATAACGCCCGAGGTATTGACCTTCAGCGGAATGTTGGAGCTTGCGCCGCCGACACTTCTCCTGCCCTGTACCTTCTGCGCGTACTGCACCGGAATTTTATGCACACCGGAATTCAGTACGACGATAAATGCAATGATACCCAGGACAATGGCGATGATAATCACCGCGGCAAGTATCGCCGTTGCCGGTGCCTTGCCAAAAACAAACTGCTCCGCAAGACCCTCAAAATCACTGGGAATTGTGGATAAAATGTTAATCACCAGAACGATGGAAATGCCGTTCCCAACGCCCTTCTCGGTGATCTGCTCTCCAACCCACATCAGAAAGGCGCTGCCGGCTGTCAGGGCCACGATCACCGTTATGACGTTAAACGCGTTATACTCCTCAAGCAAACCCTGGCTGCCAAAACCGATGGCGAGCGCGGCCGACTGGATTAAGGCCAGAGCGACCGTCACATAACGGGTCATTGCAGCTATCTTCTTGCGTCCCTCCTCACCATCACGCTGCATCTCTTCCAGTTTCGGAATAGCGATGGTCAGAAGCTGAATGATAATGGAGGATGTGATGTAGGGGGTAATGCTCAGCGCAAGGATGGAAAAGCTGGAAAACGACCCACCGGTAAATGCATTGAAAAAGCTGAACGCATCGCTGGTCTGCGAAGCAAACCAGGAGGCGAAATACGTTCTGTTCGTGCCCGGCACTGGCAGCTGTGACCCGAAACGGATCACAACCAGCATCATGAGCGTATACAGAAGTCTCTTTCTGATATCCTTGATTTTAAATGCATTTTTCAGTGTCGTAAACATAACTAGATTACCTCAGCTGTTCCGCCAAGCGCCTCAATCTTTTCCTTTGCGGATGCGGAAAACGCGTTTGCCTTTACGTCAAGCTTTCTGGTCAGCTCTCCCTTGCCCAGGATCTTGACGCCGTCGCGCGGGTTCTTGACAACACCGGCTTCGATCAGCGCTTCAACGTCTACAACGCTTCCTTCCTCAAATCTCTCCAGAGCGGAAAGATTGATAGCGACGATCTCCTTCGTATTCCTGTTATGGAAACCTCTCTTGGGGAGACGTCTGTATAACGGCATCTGACCGCCTTCAAAACCCGGTCTGGGTGCTCCGGAACGAGCCTTCTGACCCTTGTGACCCTTACCAGCAGTCTTTCCGTTGCCCGAACCATGTCCGCGGCCTCTTCTAAAATTATTGCTGTGCTTGGAACCTTCTGCAGGTCTTAAGTTAGATAATTCCATGCTGACTCACTCCTTTCCCTATGCCTCTTCGACTTCTTCAACCTTGACCATGTGTCTCACCTGCTGGATCTGGCCTCTTGTGCAGGCATTGTCCGGCAGAGTGACGGAATGGTTGAGTTTACGAAGTCCCATGGACTGGAGGGTAGCTCTGTTCTTCGGAACCGCTCCAATCGGAGACTTCACTAAAGTAATTTTTAACATTGCCTTACCTCCTTACGCCATAATTTCTTCGACTGATTTGCCGCGCTTTCTGGCGATCTCTTCCGGAGTCTTTAACTCACTCAAACCAGCGATGGTTGCCAGAACGACGTTCTGCTTATTGTTGGAGCCAAGAGACTTGGTACGGATATTCTGAATGCCAGCCAGCTCGCAGACGATACGAGCAGGACCGCCGGCGATGATACCGGTACCTTCGGGAGCGCGCTTTAAGAGGACGCTCGCGGAGCCGTACTGGCCGATGAAATCGTGGGGAATAGAATGATTCTCATCCAGCGCGATGGAAACCAGCTGCTTGGTCGCGTCTTCCTTGCCCTTGCGGATTGCCTCCGGAATTTCCACAGCCTTGCCCAGACCTGCGCCTACATGACCGTTTTTGTCTCCGACAACGACCAGTGCTGTGAAACGGGAGGTACGTCCGCCCTTGACAGTCTTTGATACGCGCTTGAGCGTCACAACTTTATCTTCCAGCTCTAACTGACTCGGGTCAATGATTGTGCGTTTCATGTGTTGGTCCCTCCCTTCCTAAAAGTCCAGGCCGGCTTCTCTGGCCGCCTGTGCGAGCGCTGCTACCTTGCCCTGATAGATATAACCGCCTCTGTCGAAGACCACCTCGGTGATGCCCTTTTCCAAAGCGCGCTTTGCCACTACCGTGCCGATGTAGGACGCCGCTTTTACGTCATTGGTTTTATCAAGCTCTGCTTTAATCTCCTTCTCAAGCGTGGAGGCGGAGACCAGTGTATTCTGAGCAGTGTCGTCAATGATCTGCGCATACATGTGATTGTTGCTTCTGAAAACCGCCAAACGAGGTCTTGAAGCAGTACCATTCAAATGGTGGCGCATTCTTCTGTGCTTTTTTGCACGAACTTCCTGTCTGGATACTTTATTAACCATTTTCACACTCTCCTTATATTATTTCTTACCGGTCTTACCGACTTTACGTCTGATCGTCTCGTCAGCATACTTGATGCCCTTGCCCTTATAAGGCTCAGGTCTTCTCTTATCTCTGATCTGCGCGGCGAACTGTCCGACCTTCTCCTTGTCGATGCCCTTCACGGTGATGATGTTATTCTCAACGGAAGTCTCAATACCCTCAGGATCGGTCATCTCTACCGGATGAGAGTAGCCGAGGTTTAAGGTCAGCGTCTTGCCGGACTTGGAAGCCCTGTAACCGACGCCGTTGATCTCTAACTTTTTCTCATAGCCTTCGGTAACGCCCACAACCATGTTGTGCAGCAGTGTCCTGGTCAGGCCGTGCAGGGACTTCATCTTCTTTAAATCGTTGGGTCTGGAAACAATCAGCTCCGCACCCTCCTGCTTAATCTCCATCTCAGGCGCAAGGGCTCTTTTCAGAGTTCCCTTTGGACCTTTTACAGTCACTAAATTATTTTCTGCGATCTCCACGGTTACACCCGCGGGGACAGCGATTGGCATTCTTCCTATACGTGACATGCCCGTACCTCCTTCATGATATCAATCGTCTTACCAGACGTATGCCAGCACCTCGCCGCCGACATTGAGCTCTCTGGCCTTTTTGTCCGTAATCACACCCTGGTTGGTGGATACGATGGCGATACCCAGACCGCCCAGAACCTTCGGCATGTCTTCCTTGCCTGCGTAGATACGCAGACCCGGCTTTGAGATCCTCTTGATACCGCTGATTGCTCTCTCGCTCTTGTCAGCATTGTACTTTAAGGTGATCACAATATCCTGGAAATTGCCGTTCGGCACTACCGTATATTTCTTGATATATCCTTCGTCCAGCAAGATCTGCGCAATCGCAAGCTTCATCTTGGAAGACGGAATAGATACAGTTTCATGTTTTGCAGTATTTGCATTGCGGATTCTCGTAAGCATATCTGCAATCGGATCGCTCATCATGATTTGTTTCCTCCTTATATTTTACCAGCTTGCTTTCTTCACGCCGGGAATCTGACCCTTGTACGCCAGCTCACGGAAGCAGACTCTGCAGATCCCGTATTTTCTTAAGACCGAATGCGGGCGCCCGCAGATGCTGCAGCGGGTATAAGCCTGCGTGGAAAACTTCGGTTTGCGCTGCTGTTTCATTTTCAAAGATGTCTTAGCCATGAATTTCCTCCCTGCTATTTCGCAAACGGCATGTTGAACAGCCTTAATAGCTCACGTGCCTCTTCGTCGGTCTTTGCGGTCGTGACAATGATAATATCCATGCCTCTCACCTTATCGACCTTATCATACTCGATCTCCGGGAAAATCAGCTGCTCCTTGATGCCAAGGGCGTAGTTGCCTCTTCCGTCAAAGGAATTGGGGTTCACGCCTCTGAAGTCACGCACACGGGGCAGAGCCAGGTTGATCAGACGATCCATGAACTCATACATCTTCTCGCCGCGCAGAGTCACCTTGCAGCCGATCGGCATGCCTTCGCGAATCTTGAAGTTCGCGATAGCATTTTTGGCTCTGGTAATCACAGCCTTCTGGCCGGTGATGGCTTCCATATCCCTGACAGCGCCTTCTAAGGCTTTCGCATTGTCCTTCGCTTCACCGACACACATGTTTATGACGATTTTATCAAGCTTCGGGACTTCCATAATATTCTGATATCCGAACTTCTTCATCATTGCTTCGACGATCTCGTTCTGATATGTTTCCTTCAGTCTTGCCATGAATTTGTTCTCCTTCCTTTCAGAATTAATCGATGACTTCGCCGGTAGCCTTCGCAATGCGGACTTTCTTGCCATCCTTCATGCCAAAGCCAACTCTGGTGGGCTTGCCCTTGTAAACAAGCATCACGTTGGAACCATCGATCGGAGCTTCCTTCCGGACAATACCGCCGTTCGGATTCGCCTGGCTCGGTTTGGTGTGTCTGGTCACCATATTGACGCCCTCGACGATGACCTTGCGGGTCTTTAAGTCAACGGAGACAACCTTGCCCTGCTTGCCATTATCCTTGCCGGCGATGACCTTCACTGTATCACCTTTTTTAATTTTCAACATAATAATGGCCCTCCTTATAACACTTCAGGAGCCAGAGAAACGATCTTCATGAACTGCTTCTCACGCAACTCCCTCGCCACTGGTCCAAAGATACGGGTTCCCCTGGGGGTCTTGTCATCCTTGATAATGACAGCGGCATTCTCGTCAAATTTAATATAGGAACCGTCCTTGCGTCTCGCGCCTTTTACAGTACGAACGACAACGGCCTTTACAACATCGCCTTTCTTCACAACACCGCCGGGCGTTGCGTCTTTGACAGTCGCGACGATGACGTCACCGATATTTGCATATCTCCTGGTGGAACCGCCCGAAACTCTGATGCAGAGCAGCTCTTTCGCACCGGTGTTATCAGCAACTTTCAGTCTTGTTTCCTGCTGAATCATGCTAATTCTCCTTCCAATTTCTTACTGTAAAAAAAGCTTACTTCGCTCTCTCAACGATCTCCACCAGTCTCCATCTCTTATCCTTGGAAAGAGGTCTGGTCTCCATCACTCTGACGGTATCGCCGATGTTGCACTCGTTGTTCTCGTCATGCGCCTTCAGCTTGTAGGTGCTCTTCACGATCTTTTTGTAAAGCGGGTGTCTGACATGGTCCTCGATTGCGACGACGATCGTTTTATCCATCTTATTGCTGGTTACCTTACCAACACGTGTCTTTCTCAAATTTCTTTCTTCCACGGCTTACATTCTCCTTTCTGAAATCACTCCTGCCACTTACTCAGCTGCATTTGTCTTCTGTGTCATCACGGTCTGAATGCGGGCGATGTTCTTGCGAACCTCCCTGATTCTGGCTGTGTTGTCGAGCTGATTGGTCGCATTCTGGAATCTCAGGTTGAAAAGCTCTTTTTTCGCCGCTGTTAAATCCTTCTGAAGCTCCGCGGGGGTCTTTGCCTTTAAATCTTCATTATATTTCTTACTCTTCATTTGATACACCGCCTTCCAGATCTGCCTTGGATACGATCTTGCATCTTAACGGAAGCTTGTGGGACGCAAGGCGCAGGGCCTCCTTCGCCGTCTCCTCCGGCACACCGCCGACCTCAAATAAAACGCGGTCCGGCTTGACTACTGCTACCCAGTACTCCACGCTACCTTTACCTTTACCCATACGGGTTTCAGCAGGTGTAGCTGTAACGGGCTTGTCAGGGAAAATCTTGATCCAGACTTTACCTGCACGCTTCATATAACGGGTTGCCGCAACACGGGCAGCCTCGATCTGATTGGATTTGACCCAGCATGGCTCAAGTGCCACCAGGCCGTAATCGCCGTATGTGATTGTATTTCCTCTCGTAGCTCTGCCATGCATGGAACCACGGAACTGTTTACGATGTTTAACTCTCTTAGGCATTAACATAATTATTTATCGCTCCCTTCCTTGTTTCCCTTTTCAGGCAGCACTTCGCCCTTGTAGATCCACACCTTCACGCCAACCTTGCCGTAGGTGGTATCGGCCTCCGCGAAGCCATAGTCAATATCCGCTCTCAAAGTCTGCAGCGGAATGGTTCCCTCACTGTAAAACTCTCTGCGCGCGATGTCCGCACCGCCAAGTCTGCCGGATGCAGAGCACTTGATGCCCAGCGCGCCGCTCTTCATGGTTCTGCTCATGCAGGACTTCATGGCACGTCTGTAGGAGACACGGTTCTCCAGCTGCTGTGCAATGTTCTCCGCCACCAGCTGTGCATCCTTGTCAGGTCTCTTGATCTCCTTGATGTCGATTAAGACCTTCTTGCCGGTCATCTTGCAGAGCTGCTGCTTGGTGATCTCGATCTCAGCGCCGCCCTTGCCGATGACAACGCCCGGCTTCGCAGTGTAAAGCGTCACTCTTACGCGCTCTGCGGCTCTCTCGATCTCAATCTTGGAAACGCCTGCGCTGTATAATTTTTTCTTCAGAAATTTTCTGATCTCGTAGTCTTCCTTTAAATACTCAGGGAACTTTTTGTCAGCGTACCATCTGGAATCCCAATCTTTAATGATGCCTACTCTCAGGCCATGCGGATTAACTTTCTGTCCCATTTGAATCTCCTTTCAACAATCCTATCTTTCATCCAGAACGATAGTAATGTGGCTCATTCTCTTCTCAATCCTGTACGCTCTGCCCTGTGCGCGGGGTCTGATGCGCTTCATGATGGAAGCCTGGCCCGCGTAGCATTCCGCAATGTAGAGATTCTCGCGGTTCAAACCGTTATTGGTCTCAGCGTTCGCGATCGCCGACTCCAGTAATTTTTTAATAATGCTTGCCGCGTATCTGGGGCTGTAGGTCAGGATTGCCAGTGCGGTATCCACATCCTTGCCTCTGATCGCGTCTAATACGAAACACGCTTTCTGAACTGACACTCTGGCGTAAGATAACTTAGCCGAAGGTCTGGTATCTTTCTGCGCGTTTCTCTCTCTTTTAATCTGAGATCTATGTCCCTTTGCCATAGATATAGCCTCCTTTCAAACCCTTTCGGGCGCCGTCTTATCTTACCTTGGTCTTTTTCTCGTCCTTACCGTGTCCGCGGAAGGTTCTGGTTGCCACGAACTCGCCGAGCTTATGGCCGACCATATCCTCGGTGACATATACCGGAATATGCTGCTTGCCGTTATGAACCGCAAAAGTGTGTCCAACGAAAGACGGGAAAATCGTAGAGCGGCGGGACCAGGTCTTGATAACCTGTTTCTGGCCGGACGCGTTGAGCGCGTCAACCTTCTTCAGCAAACTCTGATCTGCGAATGGTCCTTTTTTCAATGATCTTGCCATTTTCTTATTTCCCTCCTGAATTACTTGATCGCTTTGCCGTCACGGCGTCTGACGATCAGCTTGTTGGACTTGTTCTTCTTCTTGCGGGTCTTTAAGCCCATAGCCGGCTTGCCCCAGGGAGTGCTCGGGCCCGGACGTCCGATAGGCGCTCTGCCCTCGCCGCCGCCGTGCGGGTGGTCATTCGGGTTCATAACGGAACCGCGAACTGTGGGACGGATACCCATGTGACGCTTGCGGCCTGCGGAACCGATCTTGATCAGATTGTGGTCGCCGTTGCCTACCACGCCGATGGTGGCTCTGCAGTTGATCGGCACCATTCTCATCTCGCCGGAGGGAAGTCTCAAGGTCGCGTATTTGCCTTCCTTGGCCATCAGCTGCGCGCTGTTGCCGGCCGCGCGTACCATCTGACCGCCTCTGCCGGGATGCATCTCGACGTTGTGCACCTGGGCACCGATCGGGATATTTGCAAGCGGCAGGCAGTTGCCGATACGGGCCTCAGCCTCGGGGCCGTTCATCACCTTCATACCGTCGGTCAGGCCCTCAGGCGCCAGAATATAGGCCTTCTCGCCGTCCGCATAGCAGATCAGAGCGATGTTAGCGCTTCTGTTCGGATCATATTCAATGCCGATAACTGTTGCCGGAATGCCGTCCTTATTTCTTTTGAAATCAATGATTCTGTATCTTCTCTTCTCACCGCCGCCGCGATGTCTTACTGTGATTTTTCCCTGATTATTGCGGCCGGAATTCTTTTTCACCGCAACGGTGAGGGATTTCTCCGGAGCCTTTTTGGTGATCTCCGCGAAATCAGAACCGGTCATATTTCTCCGGGATGGGGTATATGGCTTATATGTCTTGATTCCCATTTCTGTCTCCTTTCGGTTATTTCTGTCCGGAAAAACATCGGACAGAAAACACGAGTTTTTTCTCGCACTTCACTGTGCTTAATTTTCTGGCTCTTACAGACCCGCAAAGATCTCAATATCCTTGCTGTCCTCGGTCAGCCATACGATCGCCTTTTTCTTTGCGGCGGTCTGTCCCTTTACCATACCGCGGCGCTTGTTCTTGCGCGGGCAGTTCATGGTGTTGACTTTCTCAACCTTAACGCCGTCGAACATCTTCTCGACCGCTTCCCTGATCATGACCTTGTTGGCTTCGGGGTGTACATAAAACGTGTACTTTTTCTCGCTCATGCCGTTCATGGACTTCTCAGTCACGACCGGTTTGAGGATGACGTCGTAATATTGAACATTAGCCATTATGCGAATACCTCCTCAATCTTTGCTACGGCATCCCTGGTCACAACGACCTTTTTCGCTTTCACAATATCATAAGTGCAGAGGGTATTGGTCAGCGTCGTCTCGATGCCTTCCACGTTCCTGGCGCTCATAACCACGTTCTGGTCGTTCTCATCCAGGATAACCAGGCCCTTTTCCACCTGCAGATTGTCCATCACCTTCACAAAAGCCTTCGTGCGGATCTCGTCAAGCTTCAGCTCGTCGAGCACGATCAGCTTATTGTTTGCAACTGCGTCGCTCAAAGCGCTCTTTAAAGCGGCTTTCTTCTCTTTCTTGTTCAGCTTGAAGCTGTAATCCCTGGGAACGGGTGCGAACACAACGCCGCCGCCCTTCCACTGGGGTGCTCTGATGGAGCCCTGTCTTGCGTGGCCCGTGCCCTTCTGTCTCCAGGGCTTTCTGCCGCCGCCGCTGACCTCGGAACGGGTCTTTGCCTTCTGTGTGCCCTGACGCTGGTTCGCCAGATACTGTACCACAGACAGGTGTACCAGGTGCTCGTTGACCGCAACGCCGAAAACGGCGTCATTCAAGTCCATCGTGCCGACCTGTTTGCCTTCCATATTATAAACAGATACGTTTGCCATCTGTATGTCCTCCTTTCAACCGCTTAAGCCTCGACCTTGACGGTCTCTTTGATCGTGATCAGACCCTTCTTCGGTCCGGGAACGGAGCCCTTGACTAAGAGCAGGTTCTGCTCCGCGTCAACTCTCACGACTGTCAGGTTCTGTACTGTGACCTTCACACAGCCCATGTGTCCGGGCATTCCCTTGCCCTTGAATACGCGGCCGGGTGTGGTGGCTGAGCCGTTGGAACCCTGATGGCGGTGGAACTTGGAGCCGTGAGCCATGGGGCCTCTGTGCTGGCCGTATCTCTTGATCGCGCCCTGATAACCCTTACCTTTGCTGACGGCGGTTGCATCTATACGATCGCCCACCGCGAAGATGTCCGCTTTGATCTCCGCGCCGGGAGTATAATTTTCAGCATCCTCGAATTTGAACTCTCTCACATATCTCTTGGACGTCACGCCCGCTTTGGCGAAATGTCCCTGCAGCGGCTTGTTTACGCCATGTCTGTGCACAACTTCCTTTTTGCCGCTTCTGTCCTTGATGTTCTGCTTCTCTTTCTTGTCAACGAAGCCGACCTGTACGGCAGAGTAGCCGTCATTCTCCACTGTCTTGACCTGCGTCACATAGCAGGGGCCAGCCTGAAGCACGGTTACGGGAACTAATGTACCGTCCTCGGCAAAAATCTGAGTCATGCCGACTTTGGTTGCCAATATACCTTTTTTCATTCTTCCTCCTTTTTTCTACAGCGGAATGGAACGTGCCATTCATTCTAGTAGAAGGTTTTTGATTGTGGGATTACTTTGTTACCATTTTGATGACAATGTTGACACCGGCGGGCAATTCCATTCTCTGCAGAGCATCGATGGTCTTGGCGTTGGGTGCAATGACATCGATCAGTCTCTTGTGGGTTCTCTGCTCAAACTGCTCTCTGGAGTCCTTGTACTTGTGGACCGCGCGCAGAATGGTAACCACTTCCTTCTTGGTGGGAAGCGGAATCGGGCCGCTGACCTGGGAACCGTTCTTCTTGACTGTCTCGATGATCTTTTTGGCAGATGCGTCGATCAGCTGATGGTCGTACGCCTTGAGTGTAATTCTCATTACCTGTTGATTTGCCATAAAAAAGTCGCCTCCTTTTCGCACTTTTTAAATGTAAGCATGTGCGACAAGCGGTGACTGTACACTCTCCCGTGTGTGTCCACTCAAAACCTTTAAAAAAGGCTCGTAAACGGGCCTTTTAAAAAAGCGCGTGAGACCTACACGTTGTTTCTGTCTCAATGACAGACATTTCTGTACAGTGACTTGCCGTCAATTTCAAGACTTGACATTCGCTCCACGGAAAACCCATACGCCGTTACCGCCGCATGGCAACCTCACGCTTCACAGCTATCATGTCACAGCAAATATGATGATACAACACATTGTTCCCAAATGCAAGAAATATTTTTTTTAAATTGTTTTTTTATTGTATTTTTTTCAGTACAATCGAAATAAAACGCTCTGGCAGCCCTTTTGCGGCTGCCGGAAGGAGCCGTCCAGGGTCTCATTCCCACTCACCCACGTACTGCACCTCTCCATCCGCGTAATAGCAGGACAGAATGCCCTCAGATGTCAGCTCCTCAAGCACGTCCTCATCAAAGGTGTCCGCGATGAATGCCTCAGCCGCTTTCAGGGCAAGATCCGCGCAGCCGGTTTCTGAAGAGCAGGCCACGATTTCCGTCACGGAAGCCTTGGACAGGCCGTCCTGCGGATCAATAAAGAGGGAACGGATCTCTCCGTCCAGATAAACATAGTATCTGTTCTGCAGATCATCTTCCGTGATCGGGTAATCATGCAGGTATACGCAGGACATATTGCCTGCATAAATAATGTCCGCGGCCTCGGAAATCTCCAGACCGTCCCGGTGATACATGGTGAAATAAAATTCGGTCTCCGTCTCCGTTTCCAGCCCTCTGGCAAAGCCCTCCACGCTGGAAATATTGCCTCTCGTATAGCCGTTCTCAATCAGGCTGTCCGCCAGAAAATCGATGATGAAGGCATTTTTCATCCAGCCGAAATCAATCAGCTTCTCCAGGCCGTTTTCTTCCGCAAAGGCCAGATATTCATCCGACACACGCAGGCAGATCTGATTATCCTCCAAAAGTTCCACGCTGATGTGGTTCTCATCACAGATGTAATCTGCCAGTGTCAGGTAAAAATCTCCCATTTCCGTATTGAGCGCCGGGTCATACTCTGCCGCTTCCTCGTCCGTCTCCGCATAGAACATGGAAAAATACACCGAGTAAGCGTCCGCTGCATAAAGATAGCGCGTACCGCTCTCACTTAGCTGAGAAAACGCCTCATAAAGAGCGTCATCCACCTCGATTATCTCATTCGGATGCTGATTGATATAGTAGACATTATAACAGTCTTCCATCTCCTCATCGGAGTTGAAAACCTCATAGGCCGTCACGCAAAGCTCATTATAGAGCTGAATCAATGCCCTGCGCTCCGAAGTGGCGCCTGTCTCTCCCGCCCCGAGATTGTACAGCAGTGTAAAATCCTCTCCGCAGTTCTGGGACGTGGATGTAACGGAAACCGTCTGCCAGCCCGGCTCCACGCTGATCCAGGCATTGATGCCATATCCGAAGGAAGCGATCGCCACGATGATCAGCAAAACCAGCAGGGCGATTCGCAGTCCGATAAATTTTTCTGATACTTCAACAGTTTGGACCGGTCTGGATTGAGACCGGTCCTTTTTGGAAAATAACTTCATAAATCAAATCCAGTATATCTTTGTGTGTCAGAGCGTCGCCCGCAGGATCAGCAGCAACAGCAGAACAATCAGCACAGCAAGTGTTACAAAGCCGGCGATTGCGCCCTTTTTGCATGCCTTATAATTGCGGATGTAGTTTTTACGCCTGAACAGAAAGGCTGCGATCAGCCCGATTACAGGAAGCAGGAAGGAGAGGACGGTCAAAAGTGCTCCGCCATTGTCATGCTGCGGTCTTGATAAAATCTCCGCCGTCGGCGTATACATCTCCTCGATTTCCTCTTCCGTCGGCGCTTCCGTGTTCACACCTACGATGGAAAGGGTCTTTAACGGTTCTCCCTTCTCACGGATAGCCTTGTACTCCTCGATCTCCTTTTTGGAGCCATAGACATAATGACCGTGGCCGATGTCTGTCAATTTCGGCTCCTCGTTGCTGTAGTCATGGACAGAAGGATCATAGGTGAAGAGCACCTTGTTTTTCTCCAGATCCGGATCCGGCAGCGGAATCGCGGAAATCAG
Organism: Lachnospiraceae bacterium; assembly: GCA_021205565.1. Taxonomy (GTDB): domain Bacteria; phylum Bacillota; class Clostridia; order Lachnospirales; family Lachnospiraceae; genus RGIG6307. The sequence goes on from JAJPXG010000006.1 coordinate 15,400, forward strand.
GGATCTCGTGTAGGGGTGCAGCGGGAAGTTGAACAACTCCTCCGAGGTAGCCACCTCCACGATGCGGCCCTTGTAAATCACGCCGATTCTGTCCGAAATATAACGGACGATGGAAAGGTCATGTGCGATGAACAGATAGGTTGTGCCGCGCTCCTCCTGGAATTTATTCATCAGGTTTAATATCTGCGCACGGATGGAAACGTCCAGTGCCGAGATCGGCTCGTCCGCCACGACTAACTCCGGCTCCATGACCATGGCGCGGGCCAGGCCGACACGCTGTCTCTGGCCGCCGGAAAACTCGTGCGGATAACGGGTCAGATGCTCCGGTAAGAGTCCCACTTCCTCAACGATTTTTTCTACCTTCGCTACGCGGTCCGCCTCGTTCTCATACAGATGGAAATTGTATAAGCCCTCGGAAATGATATATTCCACGGTGGCACGCTCATTCAAGGAAGCGGCCGGGTCCTGGAATACCATCTGAATATTACGGATGACTTCACGGTCCAGGGAATGCGGAATCTTGCCGGAAATACGCACGCCTTTATAGGTAATCTCACCGTTTGTGCAGGAGTTGGCACGGATGACTGCCCGCCCGATTGTGGTCTTGCCGGAGCCCGACTCGCCCACCAGGGAGAAGGTCTCCCCCTTGTAAATATCGAAACTGGCGTTCTGCACCGCCTTTACCTGATTCTCTTTTTTGCCGAAAAAGATATCGACATTTTTGACGGAAAGCAGAATTTCCCTGCCGTTCTCATCCACGGGGCCATGCTCCGGGAAGTGCGCGGCTGTTTCCGTCAGCTTATAGTTTTTGTTCTGTTTACTCATTGCCGCTCCCCCTTATGCGATATTGAAGACCCTGATCAGGGTGCCATGAATGTCACGGATGATGTCGGGTTTCTCCACCTTCTCTGCTCTCGGATCCTCAAGCCAGGTCTTGGCATAGTGGGTATCCGATACCTTGAACATCGGGGGTTCCTTCAGCGTGTCAATCTTTAAGCAGTACGGATTTCTGGGGGCGAAGGCATCTCCCACGATCCGGTTATACAGAGACGGCGGCGTGCCGTCGATGGAATAAAGCCTGGTGTCTCTCTCCGCCAGCTGCGGCAGGGAGGAAAGCAGCGCCCATGTGTAGGGATGACGGGGATCATAGAAGACCTCCTCCGCTGTGCCCAGTTCAATCATCTGGCCGCCGTAAAGCACCGCCACACGTTCCGCCACGTTGGCTACTACGCCCAGGTCATGGGTGATGAAGACGATGGTATAGCCAAATTCCTTCTGCAGATCCTTGATCAGCTTCAGAATCTGTGCCTGAATGGTCACATCCAGCGCCGTGGTCGGCTCATCGCAGATCAAAATCTTCGGCTGGCAGGAAAGGGCGATGGCGATGACGATACGCTGTCTCATACCGCCCGAATACTGGAAGGGATAATCGTCGAAACGATTCTCCGCGTTCGGGATGCCCACCTTGTGCATCATCTCCAGAGCCTTCAACTTGGCTTCCGACTCAGACAAATGCTGGTGTTTGATGATTACGGAAGTGATCTGCTTGCCGATAGTAATGATCGGGTTTAAGCTGGTCATGGGGTCCTGGAAAATAAAGGCGATGCGGCTGCCGCGGATTCTGTCCCAGTCCTGCTGCTCTTTAATATGCGCCAGGTTCAGGATGCAGTTGCCGTGCAGCATGCCTTCCGTCTCATCCAGGTATTCAACCCTGAAGGTCACTGTTCCGAATACCTTGTTGCGGGCGGCCTCATCGTTTAAGTCCACGCCTGTTTTCATGGCTTCCTTCAATGCCTTCAGAAGGTTATTGTACATCTTGATGTGCTTATAACCGGTGTAGCGGTTGGCGGAAAGGTAAACCTCCCTCGCCAGCACAGCATTGCGCTTCTTTGTTTCCTCCGAAATCTGTCCCGCGCACTCTTTCTCATAGGTGCTCTTTAACTCGGACATCTTCCGGTCATACTCCTGATGATAGGCAGTATCGTTTTTAAAGGCCGCTTCGTGCTCTTTGATCACCTTTTTGCGGTTGTTCTCCAGGTCCTCAATCTTCTGATCCAGAACCTTTAACTGCTGCTTGGCCTCCTTGATTTTATCCTTTTCCTTGGACTTGTCAAAGGTCTGGCTTTTATTAAACAGCTCCGCGCGATCAAACTGCAGATCCCTTAACTGCTCTTCGTATGCAGTCTCGTCCTCCTCATTTAAGGTCTGACGCTCCTGCTTGTCCTTCTCCAAAGCCTTGATCTTTAAATAAGTAGCGGCTCCCAGCTCCAGTTTGGAGTATTCGTTTAATTTGTTCTCCGCTTTGGTGATGGAACTCTTCGCCTTGTCGTCATAGGGGGTCTTTGTATCCGACAGCGCCGGGTCATGGAAAATAATATCCCCCTGATCAATATAGCCGTTGGAATCCAACATACCTGCGAAGGTCTTGGTAAACACGGACTTACCGGAACCGGACTCACCCACAATGGCGATCGATTCATGTTCATAAATGTCCAGAGAAATCCCGCGGATGGCGCTTAAGGTCCTGCCGCGCACACGGAACTTCACGTTCAGATCTCTCACGGACAGCAATACTTTCTTTTCTTCTTCCACAGTCTGACCCTCCCTCAAATATTATGCGTTCTCGGATCCGCCGCATCACCGATGTTCTGTCCAACAACGAACAGGACAATGGAAATGAATGCGGACAGCATCACGGGAGACCAGAATTCCCATCCCCAGCCGGGTGTTACCATGGCTGACTGGGCGTTGTAAATCAGTTTGCCCAGCGTGGTGTCGTTAATACCAAGGCCGATATAGCTTAAGAACACCTCAGTGGAAATGTATCCGGGAATTTCCGTCGCCGCCATGGTCACAATGAAGGACGTCATGAAAGGCAGAATGTTTCTGATTGCAATTTTAAAGGTAGAGGTTCCCAGACACTTGCTGGCAAGGTTATACTCACGGTCACGGATAATGATAACCTGCGTTCGGATGGAGTAGGCCACACCGACCCAGCCAGTAATACACATGGCAAATACCAGCGTCCAGAAGGAGGCGGAGAACGCCAGCACCAGCACGGAGATAATCAGCGTACTCGGCACATTACCGATGATGTTTTTAACCTCGTTCATGACAACGTCCACCCGCTTGGAAAAGCCCCAGACACAGCCTAAAAGCACGCCGATGGTCAGGTTGATGGCCGCGCAGATGGCTGCCAGCGTGATGGAAATTCTGGCGCCGTACCAGATCGCGTCAAAGGTGGACTGTCCTGCATTGCCTGTACCGAAAATCCAGCTGATATTGAAGCCGAACTTCTCGATCGCCTTCTGCGGCGTTAAGTGGTTTGCGGAGGTGTCCAGAATGTTGATGTATTCATCGTAGCCGTGTACAGACGGATAAATGTAGGCAAAGATGAACACCAAAAGCAGTGCTCCCAGCACAACATAATTGATCTTTTTGCGGAAAAACACGCGGAAAACTGACTGCCAGTAGGAATAACGGGGCGCCGTGATTTTTTCCATGCTCGCAGCATCCATGGGGATGGGACTGAACAGTTCTTCCTCGCTGAGACCAAGATCACTCAGATCGACTAATTTTTCTTCCATCTCCCGTTACCTCGCTTTCGTAGTGTAGTTGATTCGCGGATCCATGACTGCCATCAGGATATCGCCGAGAATGGCCGCAATAATACTGATGATGCCATAGAACAAAGCCACGCCGACGATAACCGAGTTATCATAGTAGGTGATGGCCTGCACCAGCATGCCGCCCACGCCGGGGATGCTATACACACGCTCTGTGATAATAGAACCACTGAGCGCGCCCAGAATGGTGGCTGGAATACCGTGGGTAATCGGAATCGCCGCGTTTTTGAAGATATGTTTGATATAAATATCACTCTCGCTCGTGCCGCAGGCTCTGGCGAACTTTACATAGTCAGAGTTCAACTGATCCACCATGTACCGGCGCATCCATTTCATACGGCCGGCGATGGAACCGATGGCCATGGACAGGATCGGCGCCACAAACATAATGGCAGAGATATTGTTGATGGTAAAGGTGGTCGGCAGTCCCATCGCGCCGCTGATGGCCTTAAACATGAAGATATAGGCCAGAGACGGCACCGCGATCATAAAGACAATGTAGGCGTTGCCCAGAGAATCTACCCAGGTATCCTTCTTTCTGGCCATCAGGACGCCAAGCGGCAGACCAATCGCGTAAGCCAATAAGCTCGCGAAAATACCGCAGATAAAAGAGTAGGCCATCTTGGACATGGCGCTCTTACTCAACTCCACGTTGGTATAGTCATCCGTATAACGCTCCTGGTACAGAGCGCTTAAAGCCAGCGATCCTTCCACATAGGTGGCTGTATGCACGTCATCCGCGCTCTCCTCCACATATCCGGTCGGATAATATACCGTGGAAGTCACATAAGAACCCTGCTTCTGCACCATGGTTTTAAATACGTCCACACCTGTATTGACAGAATAGGACTCGCCTAAGGTCAGCGTCACAAAATTCTGATGGATATAAGGGAATTCCGAGGAGAAATACAGCAGATACTTGTGCTGCGTCCCGTTTCCTAAAATGGCCGGAGAGAACTTCTCTCCTCCGTAAGCCGGATCATACAGGGTAAATGTCAGACCTCTCTCTCCTATGTCCACATCCTCGTCCACATAATGGATGTCGTCAAAGGACAGAAGGCTGGTAAAATACGTCACGACCCTGCTGACCAGCGATTTATTCTTATACGCGAAATACCTGGCAGCGCCGCCGTTTGCCACCTTCGTAGCCGTCGTCATCTTTGCGTCCAGGCGAACCACTGTATAGCCCTGCGAATCATAATAATCATAGAACTGCTGAATGTAATAAGCAGTCTCCTCGCTGTCATTTTCCGCTGTTCTGCCGATCGTTGCGACGGCATTATAAGTATCCTCGTCGATTTCACCCGCCTCTAAAAGGGAATTCAACCAGGAAGAATATGTCACATACGTCAGATATCCGTACTCGTCCCACTTCTGGTAACGGTACGCGATCTTGGTATTGTTGCCAAACTTGGCGTAGTTCTCATCCATATTGAAGATCAGTGTCCTGTCCATCAGGCCGTAAACCAGCAGCATGATGATCGCGACAACCGCGATGACGGACAAAAGTCCCCTGAACAGTCTCTTGAAAAAATATTTAACCATAGTCAGCTCTCTTCCTGTTTCTTAGTATAAAGGGGATGAGCCCTCTGCCCATCCCCCTCGATGCCTTAAAACATGATTTACAGTTCGGTAATCACCACAGTCCCAGGTTGATGGTCATATAGCCGTCGCCATAAGGAAGC
>JAJPXG010000027.1:0-38048 GCA_021205565.1 Lachnospiraceae bacterium
ACCAGCATTACCGGAATCGAGATTCCCAGAAGCAGGCCGGAAATAAAATCCATTACAATGCTTCCCCCATCACCGCCAACACAATAATGCAGGAAAAGAAGGGCAATCCCCATCACGATCAGCAGAACGCCATTCTGGATATTCTTATCCTTTTCAAGCATCTGCGTTCTCTTAATGAGATCTAAAATCTGCGCTTCATCATACGTGCGCACACTGTTATCCGTCGCGTTCTCCCCATCTATCAGTTCCGCAACCGTAATCCCCAGTTCACTGCAGAGCGGTTCAATCACGCTGTAATCCGGCATACACTTTCCCGTCTCCCATTTGGAAACCGTTTTGTTCGACACACCCAGCCGCTCCGCCAGCTTCGCCTGTGTCATATTCTTCTCTTTCCTTTTCTGAGCAATATAGCTGCCAATCAATATCTGATCCATAGCAAAACTCCTCCTGTTTTTTTGAGGAAATCTTATCTGCTTATCACTGGTTTTTCCACCCCTTAAAAGGAGAATCCGGGTGGAATCGGACATTTTACCGGATCAGGCGGAGCAGCCGCGGACGGTTAAATCTCTGCACAATCACAAATACAAGATCCAGAAGACATGCCGCGAAGGATGTAATCAAAAAAACTGCTGCATCGCCTGCCCAGATAGAAAACACCAACGGCACAAAGCTGAAAACCATAATGATCTCATGCACCACTTCCGCCTGACAGGATGCCTGTACGATCTCCTCCGTCTGGTGCCTTTTGAATGTAAAAGTTTCCGGACTAAACGTCGGAACCCGATCCTTCCACTTTTTCACCCTCAGCATCTTATACAGGCCTTTCTCGAAGCGTTTTTCACGAAACCACTTTCTCCTGTAGTTCATGTGGTTATGAAACCTGGCATTGACGATTCCTCCGACTGCCAGCCGCATCCCAAAATGATAAAATACCGTGCCGAAGGTCACCATCATGGAATAAAATGCCGGAATACCGGTAACATCATATGTAATTTTAAATATGACTGCGCCCAGCAGAAATACTACAGTTGCAGTAATCATGTTTTTCTTCATATGCGGCTGTGCCTCATCAATTTCATTTTCAGTCTAGCCAATTCATCTATAAACTAGAATTTATTCATCCGGCTGCTGTCCATCATGAGCTAACCACCGACATTCTCCCAACTCAAAATTCGAAAATTTAGCTTCAAACGAACCATCTTCTGCCGAACAGGCAAAGATTCCAAATTGAATTTTTCCACCGCCTTTGTGCATATGACAAATTCTCATCTGTTGATATTTTTTACCATCCTCCGAGCATTCCATACAATAATCATCTTCTCTGCGACTAAAACGGTACCACATTGCCTTTACTTTCAAAGGAACCTCTGTTGTAGCCCAGTCTGAATATCCGTTATTTGTCACAACACTTCCAAGATGTTGAAACTTCTCATTCTCATATTCAACACAAGCCTTGAGCCAGTTTTCACTATCTAGATACATTACAATGCCACACTGATCAAAACGAGTTTTACTATTCTCGAATTCTGCTTTTACTGTGAAGCTAAAATATTTTTCTTCCGTTTCCATCTGAAATACTGGCGCATTATCATTACGGAAATGATAATACGTTCTCTGCCACAAGTCAGTGTGAGGTTCTGTAATTATCTTCACGGTCGTGTCACCAACTACATATTCCTTTGGTTCTCTGATCCATCTGAAATTTTTTAAGTTCATTGCGTACACCTCTTTTTTCTCTCAGTTTCATTAACATATCCTTAAATTCCGATTTATCAATGCATGAAACAATCACACCTGAAATTTCTCCCATTGTACACGCTTAAGAATATTCGTATGCCCCACACGGATTTCATTCATGAGAGGCACTTCCACATCCTCTGTAGTGCGGTACCAGGTAAAGCCACATTTTTCCTGCACTCTTTTTGATTTTTCATTCCCGTCATAATAACCACACCAGATTACAGACATGGAAAGATCCTCAAATCCATGCCGGATTATTTCTCTTGCGGCTTCCGGCATATATCCATTTCCCCAAAACGGTCTGCCAAGCCAATATCCAAGTTCACATTCATCATCCCTGTCTGTCATATCGGTATGACCGTTCAGTTTCAGTTCAATGGCACCAATCGCCTTATTATCCTGTTTCAGGCAGACTGCATAACACTCTACTCCATTGAGCACATTTTCAATTATGCTTCTGCTTTCCTTGATATCATGGTGCGGTGGCCATCCAGCAATCGGCCCCACCTGCGGATCACTGGCATACTCATATAAACTCTCGGCATCTGATATATTCCATGGTCTTAAAGTCAGCCTTTCCGTTTCTAAAATCATCCGTATCCTTTCTCATACTCCAATTTATTCGGTCTCAAATCCACAATTATAATTATCATTATCCAATAACCATTGGATTTCTACATCAGTTAACCAATACTTGTCTTGCCTTTTGGGATGCCAATCCCTTCTACACACGTGATTTATATCATTTTAAAGTATTTTAACGCCTCCGTAATCGCCGTCTCTTTCTCCGGCGGACACTTTGGCTGTATGGAATCCTCGCTTTTCGGTTTGTTGTAGCACTCCCGCTCGATGATTCCATACTTCTGCTTGACCTGCGCAATATAAAGATTGCTGACATTCAATCCGCTATGCTCTAAAACATACGCCTTAATCTCTTCATAGGTAGCCTTACTTTCCGCAGCAGTTAAATCCATCTCATCCATATGCAATTCCACTTCTATATGATGCTTTGAATGAAGTTTGGACAATAAGCATACAGTTTCGACGGTATTTCATTCGGGCAACCTATTTCCATCACTTGAATGCCACCATTTCCTACATTATTGCCACCGTTTGAGCCTCCATCATTCGATCCACCGCCGCCTGGTCCGTTATCGTTACCATCAGGACTATTATCATCATCTCCACCGTAGTAAACAGGAAATTTGAAATATATTTCTTTTAAAATGTTTCCGTTTTCCTGCTTCTCTGGGTACAGTTCAATTCGCTCTATGAAGTTTTGGAGAAATTCCTTTTTTTCCGCATCAGTCATTTTATAGTACATTTTATCAAAATGAGAAAGAATTAGGAATACCTCCTGCGAAGTTATATGTTCCGCATTCACAGCAGCAATTTTTCCATTGATATCGTCAATCTCTGATTCCAGATCGTTAATCTTGTCATAAAGATTATCCAGTCGATCCTGCATATCCTGATATTTACGATTATAATGCTTATCTTTTACGTCCAAAGCATCCAGTTGCTGCATAAGTTTATTCTTTGCGCCGGAAACCTGTGCGAGCTGTCTCCTGTACTGCTCCCGTTCCTCCTCCATAGAGCTTACATCAACTTTCTCTCCCATTTTTTCTGTGACAAAATTTCTGAACCCTTCGTGATTTACCATATCGAGAATCACGTTTTCCACGGCAAGATTTATTTCATCCTCATTGAGAGAATATTTGAAATTGCAAAAATGATCATCGTCAATCTTTTTCCTGTGCTTGCAGCGATAGAAAAAGGTATCAACAGTCTCGCCAGTTTTCTTTTTATGCTTTCTTGTGACCGTTCCGGCCATACCGACACCGCAAATAGGGCATTTAAGAATTCCTGAAAGTAAATGTTCATGATCCAAACTATAAGTTTTAGTCCACGCAACACCAGTTGATTTTCTTTTTTCTCTTACTTTAAACCATAGTTCATCATCTATAATCGCATCGTGTTTCCCATCTACAACCATATAATCATCTGCTTTTACTCGCCGATACTGATCTCTGGTTCCCTTTACTTTCTCCATCACATTTTTGCCATAAGTGATTTTTCCAATATATACCGGATTATCCAGTATATTTTTGATTAACCCTCGTGTAAAATAATCTAATTCAGAGTCCCGATATTTGTCTTTCGTATAACCATGTTGATTCAGATAATTGGCAACTGCTTCAAATCCCATATTTTCATTTGCGAATTTATCATAAATAATTTTTACAATCTCTGCTTCATTCGGTTCAACCACAAGTTCGCTTGTTTTGGAATTGATCCTGTATCCATACGGAGCCTGTCCGCCATTCCATTTCCCTTCCCGCGCTTTTTGCTTCCTACCTTCCATCGTCTGAACAAGAATATTCTCTCTTTCAATTTCAGCCACAGCAGATAAAACAGTAATTGTCAGCTTACCAGAATCTTTTGCAGAATCTATACCATCTTCCACACATATCAGATTTACTCCAAAGTCCTGAATATACTGTAATGAATTTAAAACATCAGCTGCATTACGTCCAAAACGTGAGAGTTTAAAGACCAATACATAATCCACGTTGTCTCTACCATCAGCAATGTCCTGTAGCATCTGTGTAAATTCCGGACGGCCAGTTATGCTTTTTCCGGATTTGCCGGCATCACAATATTCACGAATAATTTCAATTCCTTGAAACTCTGCGTATCTAGTCACTCTTTCCCGCTGTGCGTCCAAGCTATAACCTTCTACCTGCATGGCGGTTGATACTCTCATGTAGATATAACATTTTAACTTTTTCTTCTCCAAAATGTTCCCTCCCTCTATGCTATGATTTCTACACTTTCATCAAGCATACGAAAGTGTTTTAATGCTTCTACTATGATCTCTTCTTTGGCTTTCGGACATTTGGGAACTCTTGCATCAGGATTTCGAGGTTTATTATAATTTTCTCTCATGCCTATCCCATATTTCCTTTTTGTTTGTGCTATATAAAGCTGTGATACCTTTATACCGTACTTTTCAAAAATATATGATTTTAACTGCGAATATGAGGCTTTTGCTTCAGCCGCAGTTTTTTCAAGTTTCGAGCAGTCTAACACAAAACATATCTGATCATCCGGTGGTGCTTCAGAAGTATCGCGTTCCTCATAATACACCGGAATCTTAAATGAAATACTCTTCACAAGTCTGCCACCACTCTTTTCGGGATACACATCAATTTTATCAATAAATACTCGAAACATCTCCCGTTTTTCCTTGTCCGTCATATGTCCATAAAGGTGCTTGACATTATCCAGCACTTCCAATGTTCTTTCCGTTGCCTCGATGTTTTTATTAACTGCTGCCAATTCCTTTGTCATTAGACTTAGCTCCGTCTCATAACCTTCAATTTGATCGTATACCGCTTCCAATTTGTCTTCGATAGACTGGTATTTTTCATCATAATCCTCAGCAAATACATCAAGATTATCTAACGTTTCTCCCAGCTTCCATTTTTTCCGTTCCTCCTGTCGAAGCTGTTTTCGGATATTGCGCAAGGTTTCCTCAAGTTCTTCTGCGGATTTACGATTATCAATTTTTCCTGCTACAGCCTCCCTATATTCAGGCGTTGCCGAAATATTGCAGAAAATTTCAAACACGGCATCATCCAGTTTTGCCTGGTTATAAGTCGTATTAAAGGAGCATGTTCTACCATTTGCTTTTCGATAATTCAGGCACCCATATGAATAGTAATCGCTATAATATCCCCCATTGTTTTTATTTATTTTGGAATTTCTCATGGAATACATACCTACACCACAACAAGGGCATTTAACTAATCCTGCAAGAATACTTACGTGGTCTCTTTCATTTGGCTGGCTCCGGCTTACACGCAATTTATTTCTTTTCTCACATATCTCGTTCCACTGTTCTTCTGATATGATAGCTTCATGAATGCCTTTAACACCCACCACGTCATTTGGGTTGATTTTCTTGCCTTTTACATTGGTTCTGCGTCCATAGATAATGCGTCCGCAGTAAACAGGATTGTCTAATATATTTGTCACAAAATCATAGGTAAAAGCCCGCTGTTCTCCTTTACTCATTCTCTTGAATCCATTATCATTGAGATACCTCACAACAGTTGTGGCTTTCATATCCTCCGATTGATAAAGGTCAAAAATCTTTTTTACAATTTCTGCTTCTTCCGGCTCTACAATTAGTTGTTTATTCATGTTTCGATAGCCATAAGGTGCGCTACCTCCTGGCCATCCGCCAGACATTACTTTTTGAATTCTTCCAGACATAAATTGAACGTTAATATTGTCACGCTCAATCTCAGCCACTGCCGAGAGAATCGTCATCGTCAATCTGCCGCCTTGAGTAGAACTGTCAATCGCGTCTTCCACACATACGAGATCGACATCATAATCCATCAGTGTCTGCATTGATTTCAAGACATCCGCAGCATTTCTGCCAAATCGAGATAACTTAAATACCAGAACAAACGACACTTGATCTTTCTGTTCTATAATATCACCCATCATCTGTTGAAACGCCGGTCTGCCCTTAATGCTATGCCCAGATTTTCCGGCATCACAATACTCATTGGCTATTTCCAACTCTCTATAATCGGCATACTGTCTCAAACGCTCCTGCTGAGCATCTAAACTATACCCTTCAATTTGTGCCTCTGTAGATACTCTTGTATAGATATAACACTTTTTCATTATATCCCGCCTTTTTGGTTGCCCATTGTTTGTACGTTAATCTGTACTTATATAATACCATCTCAAACAGATATACGCAAGAGAAAAAGAGTATAACAGCAGTTAATTTTTTTCTTCACTAACGCTGACATTCATCTTCTCATTCTCTGCATTGATTTCTTCCAAAACTTCTTTGCCATACTTCAATATCATTTTCGCCATGAACGATGCACACTTTTCCATATTGTATCGAATTACTCGTTCATCTTTCTCACATGACTGATTATTCTTGTAGCTTTCATTCATCAAACAGTGTTCCTCCTTAATGACCTACTGCGTTTTCCTGATTTGTTCCACACTCAAATCAGTCATCACAGTTTTAATGGTGTCTTCGTAGAGGGGGATTTCTATTACCCGTCCTCATATCTTTTATGGGGACGGGTAATCACGAATTTGTCCCCTGATCCGCTTAATTTTTTTCAAAAAATTTATTGCGAAGATTTGTCAGGAGGCGTTCCCTCCAACACTGCACTTTTTTCCGCGTAATTCCCAAACGCTCCGCCACTCGCTTTTCAGCACCAGCTTCTTCCTCAAAATATATCTGAAGAAATTCCCGATCCTCCTCAGTGAGTTCTTCCAGCAATTCTTCAAGCCGTTCCAGATCCATTTTGTGAAGCACTTCGTCTTCAACATCTACTGCCAAATCTGGAATCTCATAATCCGCATTTTCTCCCAGTTCTTCAATAACGTTGGACACTGAAAAATAAGAAATCCTGTTTCTTTCCATAGAATCATTCCTGCGTTTCAGTTTCTTCTGCTCTGCATCAAAAAAACGGCGAATCTCCGCCGTCTGTTCTTCACTCAGTCCTGCTTCCTTGCAGGCCATCTCATATTTATAAATCATAATAACCTCCGAATTGATTTGAATTGATCGTTGTCTGTTCGCGTCAATTCAGAGATCATGGATACCTGGCATAGTACCCTCGCCATCTTTTCAATCTGCCGTCCTCCTGTCCGGCGCACCTGCGCCAAATGTCTGAGCAGATGGCAACTCACACATTCCGGCATAAAAATAGCCCCGCACCCAAAGGCACGAGGCATATCGCAATTATTCAGTTTGTATGCTGCATCTCTCCCAGCATACACATTCTACCATTGATGAAGTCGGACTTTCAGTAGGACAACCGTCGGAACTTTATCGGACTTTAGTCGGAACTTTGTCGGACTTTCATCGGACTGCCGCCAGAACCACTATCGTTCTGGGTTTCGTCGGCTCATAACTGAGCGCTCCGGCATCCGCCAGTTTCCGCAGTTGGAAATGAACCGACGAAGTGGATTTATATCCCAGCAGGGACTGTATCTCCCTGACCGTTGGAGAGAATCCATGCTCCGCGATAAAAGCGGAAATACATCCTATAATGCTTTTCTGTTTGTTACTTAACTCTTTAGTATTCATAAGGGATCGCCTCCATATCTTCTTTAGAATCTGCCAAAAAGGTTTTCAGTTTCGGGATTGCATCTCCCCAGAGGGAAAGCCCGAAAACCATGATTGCTTCTTTCTTCCGGTCATAATACCGACTCCTCTCCATGTTCAGCACTTCCAGCATTTCGCTCTCGGAGTATTTGAATCTTGCGAGATAACATTTTGATATAATCTCAAAATGCTGTTCTCCGCCGTCCGGAAATTCCTTTACGCGGAGCATAGCCGTATCAATCAGTTCAATCATCCACCTTGTCTCAAAGAGCGTCCTGATCCTTGATTCAAAACGCTGCCGCTCTGTGTCAGGTGCAAATTCTTCAAGATAAATCAATGCGCCGTCCAGATCGGAACTGCAATAGCAGCACATTTCCTCTGCCACAACATCAGCCTGCCCTATGGTAGACCAGCACACGCGCCGGTAAATCTGCAAGAGCATTTTCGCTTTATCATACAAGCGCTTTTCATTTATATTTTGTGCTTCGCACATTGCATGGATATCGTTCCATGCCGCCGTTGAATTTCTGCCTAATTTGTAAATCTCCCTTCCTGCTGTCTCACGACAGGCAATTCTTATAACTGTATATCCGCTCGGAAAAGGGAAAAGAAACCGGACAGATATTTATATATTTCACTGGTCATCTTTGATACGGCAAGTTCCGACGCGCGAAGCAGCGCTGCCGATCTGCAACCAGAATCAGTATCCTTTGCTTCATAAAGACACTGTTGAAATCTACATCAAACTGGCACAGCAGTTTTCTTCATTACATCCGATACAGAGACTAAATCCATCTGCGCCAACTGCTTTCCGGTAAATACCGGCACTTTCTTTGTTCTCAGGTTCTCCATCAGACATGTGACATTCTTACAGCATTCACATTCCATCCAGCCGTCTGTCTCATCCAGATACAGATTATGATTGACCGTGCCGCAAATCGGACACTTTACATCTTTTGTCATAACGCTTTTCTCCTTTGCATTCATTATGAATTCTTTGCTTCCACAAACCACTTATAGTTTTCCTCATAAAATAAATAATGTTCCCTGCCGCAAATCATACAGGTATAACGGATTCCCGCTCCTCCGGCTTTCAGGCTTGCCGCCCGCCGGCAGTCTGTGATACGGTCTATCTCAAATTTCTGACCGTCCTCCCAAATGATGCACTTCGGGCGAAGATAACCGTCCAGCATAAAATCCGCTGTGACCTGTACATAAATCCTTGATTCGTCCATAGATATCACCCACTTACCTTCAATAAATCAACCCCTGTCTGGTTTCCGTCTGCAAAATAGCCGCGGGGATGTACCGTATGATCATCCTTCGCGTTCAGTTTTGAAAGCAGCCGGTCTTGATACATCAATCCTCTTTGGATGCTCTCGTAACCGAAACGGCGGCGAATAACATCAACCGTCATATCCATCTTGTGAAGCCGTTCACGCTTATTTTCATCAATAAACAGGTCAAGCTGAACTGGACAGTCTGCCTCTACAAGATCACAGGCTCTGACCCCTACGCTCCGGATCGGCTTTCTCCACCTGTAATTATCATGGAACAACTTCATAGCATTTTCCGCAATCTCCGTTGTCAGATCCGTAGGAGCGGACATCTTATGCTGTCTCGTAAAACTATACAAATCACTATCCCTCACGGAAATTTCCACTACTCGGCATTTGAAATTGTTTTCTCTCAGTCTGGCTGATACACTCTCCGCCAGGGCATAAACAATAATCTTCACATCCGTGTCAGATACCAAATCCCGCGGCGTAGTAGTGCTGTTGCCAATGCTTTTGATGGGAGCGTGATAATCCTCGACGGCAACCGGTGTCTGATCTTCCCCATTTGCAAACATATGAAGAACCAAACCCATTTTCCCCAGCCATCTGTGCAGCAGTTCAGGATCAGTCTGCGCCAGCTGCCCGATTGTCCGGATACCATAAAGGTTCAATTTTTTCTGCGTCGCACGTCCCACATACAGAAGATCACCCACTGGAAGAGGCCATGCAATCTGATGAAAATTGTCTTTCGTGATTGCTGTAATCGCGTCCGGTTTTTTGTAGTCACTGCCCAGTTTTGCGAAAATCTTATTCCACGAAACGCCGATGCTCACGGTAACACCCAGTTCATACTTGATCCGGCTGCTAATTTCCTTTGCAATCGTCATGCCGTCTCCCTTATAGCTTCCGCTGTGAGTAACATCCAACCAGCATTCATCCAACCCGAACGGCTCCTGTTGATCGGTGTAATCCGCGTAAATCTCACGCGCCAGTTTAGAGAAGCGCAAATATAAATCCATATGGGGAGGTACAAAGATAATCTCCGGACAGACCTGTCTTGCCTGCCATAAAGCCATGCCGGTCTTTACCCCAGCTTTCTTTGCAATCTGATCTTTCGCAAGCACAATCCCGTGACGTGCTTCCGGATCTCCGCCAACCGCTATCGGGTGTCCGCGCAGTTTCGGATGGTGCAAAAGCTCGATGCTGGCATAGCAATTATTCATATCCGAATGTAAAATCACTCTATCCATATCATTCTTGCTCCATTTTTAGCAACTTTTAGCATGTTTGCGCTTGACATTTTCCCTTTTGCAACTTATAATTTGCATATAGTTACAAAGTCTTGCTCATTCGTGCTAATCCAGATTATAGCAACTAATAGCAAATGTGTCAAGACGAATTTGCAAGAATTAGCAAATCATTTTCAAAACGGAGGGAATGAACATGACAGCCTTCAAAGACAAGGTAAGATACCACAGAGGACAGCTGGGGCTAAACCAGAAGCAGCTTGCAGAGAAAGCCGGTATTGGTTTCCGTACCATAGTTACTTATGAATCCGGCGAACGCTTCCCGCAGGCAGCCCAGCTTTACAAACTTGCCAAAGCGCTCGACGTTTCCACGGAATATCTGAAGGACGACACTATTGAAGACCCAACCTACGGATTAGACCGCATGGATTATGTAGAGGAAATGAGAAAAAAAGAGGGGCGAAAAGAATCCCTCGATCTCGAAAAAATGTTGCAGCAAAATCAGGCTCTCTTCGCCGGAGGTACAGTCAGCGAAGAAGCAAAGGATGCCTACTTCCAAGCAGTAATGAAAGCATATTTAGAGTGTAAAGAAAGCGCCCGCCAGACTTTTGGACGGAAAAATACAGCCGCTTCCGAACAGTAGTCCGTTTTATGGGACACCATTTGAGATAGAATGATAATGGAATGAAGTCCCCATTATTCCGACACAGGGAGGAAGTGATTCGATTGACCATAGAAATGATTGCAGATGCAGCCAATAAGTTAAAGAAGAAGTACGGCGAAAGCGACCCGTTCCGACTTGCCAATGATATGAAGATTATTCTGTCATTTGTGCCGATGGGAACCTATGACGGCTGCTGCAAAGGTTTTTTTATCATACATAAGCGGAAGAAGCATATCACAATCAACAGTGACCTGCCGGAGATCCTGCAAAAAGTTGTTCTGGCTCATGAGATCGGACACAGCGTCCTGCATACTTCCAAAGCGTCAGGAGCCGCTTTTCATGAAGTTACCTTATTTGACGATACTGATGCACATGAGTATGAAGCGAATGTATTTGCGTCAGAATTATTGCTGAGTGATGAAGCCGTCCTGTCGGTATTGAATGACGATATGTTTTTCTTTCAGGCAGCAAGCGCACTGTATGTTCCGTTTGAGCTGCTGGACTTCAAATTCCGCATCCTAAAACGGCGCGGATATAAAGTGGAATCTCCCATAGTATCAAACGGAGATTTCATGAAGAATCTGGAAAAAGATGCTGATAAGATATTTATAGACGGACAAGATTGCCCGTAACAAAAAGATTGGAGGGAGCCTATGGCAACATGGAATCCGTGGCACGGCTGTACGAAAATCAGTGCCGGATGTTCACACTGCTATGTTTATCGGCGCGACGCAGAGTTCGGACGCGATACCTCTGTTGTCCAGAAAACTGCATCTTTCAATCTGCCTATCCGGAGAAACCGTAAAAAAGAATATAAACTCCAGCCGGACGGTGACTATGTATATACCTGTTTCACTTCTGATTTCTTTCATCCGGCTGCGGATGAATGGCGTCGGGAAGCATGGGCAATGATGAAAGAGCGCTCCGACCTCCAGTTTTACTTTGTCACAAAACGTCCGGAGCGTTTTCATATCGGCCTGCCGGATGACTGGGGAAACGGTTATGACAATGTTCATATCGTCTGCACCTGTGAAAACCAGTTCATGACAAACAGGCGTCTTCCCATTTTCTTAGAGCTTCCCATCAAGCATAAAGAGATTATCCATGAGCCAATGCTTGAATATATCAATCTGCGTCCATTTCTGGAAAAATACCACTCGGAGATCGAGATGGTGTCCTGCGGGGGAGAATCCGGCGATGATGCCAGAATCTGCGATTACGGATGGGTTCTCAGTACCATGACGCAAT
Organism: Lachnospiraceae bacterium; assembly: GCA_021205565.1. Taxonomy (GTDB): domain Bacteria; phylum Bacillota; class Clostridia; order Lachnospirales; family Lachnospiraceae; genus RGIG6307. The sequence goes on from JAJPXG010000027.1 coordinate 12,334, forward strand.
GTGTCGAATACAATGTCGCTTTTCATTTTCATCAGACCGGCTATAATTTCCGCAGGGGAAAGCAAACCTATCACATCAGCTGGAAAGACCAGCACGAACAGGCAGCAAAAGCCGGAATAGATTTTCGACCAATTCTGTAATTTCCCTGTCTCATTTTGTCCTTATCTGTCGAACAGTGTCGAGCGCTGTCCATCCATGTCGCGTAATGTCGAACGATTATAGTTGCACATTTTATTCTAACAATATAGAATTGCTTCCAGGGTATCTGAATTGCTTCCCTTTTATTTTTGCCCGAATACTCCTTTGCAAAAGAGTATTTGCTCCCTTTTTATCAGTCTAATAATTCTTCTGCTTAACAGGTAAAATGAGGTTACTATAAGCAGAAAGAAGGTGTTTGTACTTGTCAAAGGAGCATCCCAAAACGGCTGATCCAATATCCGCTCCGGCGGGAGAGGCCGATTACATAGGGCCAAGAATCAAGGAATTGTGCGACAAACAGCAAATCACAAAATACCGTCTCTCTCAAATGACCGGCATAACGCAGACAGTTTTAGCGAATATCATCAAAAAAGAGAGTATCCCGACAATCCCAACACTTGAAAAAATATGCAGCGCACTGAACATATCACTGGCACAGTTTTTTGCGAAAAACGAAAGCCAGCCTGATCTGACAGCGGAGCAACGGGAGATGGTAGAGACGTGGAACGGACTTAATGCTGAAGAGCGTGAGCAGCTAATGAAAATCATCCGCACTTTCCAATAGGGAGCAGTTCAAAAGATAACCAGCATCTGATGAACTGCTCTCATTTTTTGTCTGTGCAGCCAGTCCATCTAATCAATCATTGCTGTAATATACAGCGCAGAAAGGAGTCCAATCATGGATAACAAAACTACTGCTTGTACCGTTTCTGAGAAACCCGATCCGGAATTTCGTGAGCTTATCTACCACTTACTCAATGGAAGTCTGGATCTGGAACATTATCCCATACCTGAAAGTCAGTATGTCGAAAACTTATTTGACGACGGGAAAGAATGTGAACGCCTGTATTCCAAAGCATTTGACGCAAGAGAGCGCCTTTACGAGCGCCTCAATTCACCCGACGACAAAGATGTGGATGATTTTATGATCTGCCTGGAGCTGATCGGACAGGTAACAAGTTTCCGTATGTTTGATTACGGTTGGTTCTTTGCACATAAGGCATTTTCATCCGCTAATCCCGACTAACAAGCACATCGACCGGCATTATACCAATTTGGGGGAATGGCAAGAGAGGGGAGCGAGAGAGAGCGTTCCCTTCCCCTGCCTCGGCTGTATCTTTGTTATTCGCATTTTTTCATGAGCCACTCTTTTATTTCATCATCGGTCTGGCCGCTTATGCGGATCGCTGAATGAGCAACCGCACCCTTACAGATTTCAGCTACTGTTTTTTGCGATTTTTCCGGACCCGATGAGCCGCTGGTGCAAAACACATATACGTCTTTTCCGGTAAAATCATACTCAGATGCGAAAGTGCGGATCAGGCGCGGACAAGTGCCGTACCACACCGGAAAACCCAGCAGAATACGATCATAAGAATCAAAATCCTTAACGTGCGTCGTCACAACGGGCATTTCTTTCGTTGCAATTTCTTTCCCGCCAATCGCAATCGCCTTCATATAACCGCCGTAATTCTTTTCTCCTTTAATCTCGAATAAATCTGCGCCGGTTAAATTCTGGATTCTTTCAGCGGCTTTCTTTGTTACGCCAGAAAGAGAGAAATATGCTATCAATGTTTTCATACGCGTCCTCCTCACTGTTTTTTATATGCTTCAAAAACTGTTCGCGTAGCCTGATACCATTCCCGTATCTTTGCCACTTCTAATAAAGCATCATCCTTTTCTACGATAGATACAAACATCTCGGACAGTCCATCCCATTCAGATATATCGCCAGGTTCTTTCAACGACCATCCGAGTTGCTCTAATGTAAAATTACTTTTAGCTGAATTATTCAGCATGGATGTCGTTGCCCAGTTCTCAGGTTCATCTTGTCCGCCCAACGCTATCGGATATATATGATCTATAGTCGGCTGATAATCCCAATATGCCATATGGCATTCACTTGTTTTCCAATGTGCATGAAATGGAACTGCTTCCGGAAGCTTTGCAGAAAGCACCCGCAATATCCCTGGATTAAGCAGTCGCTTACCAGAATATCTGTCTATAAATCCATCGCGGAAAAACTGCTCCATCATTTGGAGTGTTGTATATCTTCGCGCCATATGCTTCACAGGTGCAAACGGGTATTTCTCATTTATTATATCCCTCGCCTGTGTTGTATCCCCCATCAGCAAAGATTTTGAAGCCTCTACCAGAGTATTTAACTTTTGATCCTGTTGTATGATATCTCTTTTTTCAGCTGCATCAGCTGGGGAATCCTTTAATCTGTTTCCCAATATCTCCCCTACAAATTCATCAAAACTGTAATTCCAGTCATTGATACATGAATGTTTACATGCTTTTTCAATCATGCCGAAACGCTTTAATTCTATATTGACAAGAATACCCGAATAATCTTCATTCCACGCTACGCACCGGAAACCGTCTTTTTCCAAAATTGTTCTCAGCTCGTTACGCTTTGTTTTATTGCGCACTAATACCATATACGGCAAGATTTTTCTCTCTTCCCAATATGCCCCATTGTAATTATCAAGGTAATGCTCATAATAGACTTCCATTAACATATTCGGCTCACTCCTGTACTGTCAGATCACGCAATCAAATCCCGTCAAACAAAGTCTGCTGTTTATATTCCTGATATTGTTTCAAAGGTAAATTCCCAATATAATATACCCATAACAGTGGACACGCGAAAGCATCGGTCTATAATTTCTCCAATAATTCATCAACATCCGACACATTACGAAGCTTATAATTATATTTTTTATTCGATTCCAACAATCCATCTTCGGTTAAACTATCCAAGCCGCGGACGATTTTAAACCTTTCATCAGCTGGTATATCGGTAGCATTGTGAAGTTCATTTATATTCCACTCTTTTTGTTCATTCTGTTTCATGATAGAAAGCAGTTGTTTGACTATGGATTTCCTCTTCTCTATTTCAAATTGGAAAAAATCCGCAATTTTCGGGTACTTCGCAGCAAATTCTTTTTTATTTTTTTCTTCATCCTCTTGAACGAACGGCGCATATTTTGACTGAAGTTCTTCTTCCAATGTCCGCAAGGCTTTGCTGTTTTGCTCCTTAATTCCCTGAACTTCTTTCAGTTTAGCCCTCTTTTCTGACAGATCAGTATTCAGCCTATCTATGAGAGATTTGTCTTTAAAAAGCAATTTTTTATTTTGCTTCTCTAGTTCCGTCTCGATCTCTGATATTTCCGCCTGTATTTTCTCAATACCGGCTTCCGTTTGTTTCTTCTCAGCTTTTGCCCGTTTGAGGGAATCCTTTACACGTTCGTACTCTCTTCGTGCTTCCTTTTCCTGCTTCTTCTTTTCTTCCTCCTGACGCTGCTGTTCTTCCTGCCGTTTCTTTTCTTTTGTTCTTATTCGTTCAGCAGTTTCGGGCAGCATGTAGTATATATTACCCATACATTCAAGTTCTCCAGAGGTGACAAACCTTCTAAGATAACCCGATATTCTCTGTGCGGACATGCCACTTAACTCCCGATTCTCTTTTTGCATTTCTGCTATAGTTTTTTTCTTATCTCCGGTAATAATAGAAAATATAATCTCTTTTACGTGATTTTCCTCTTTTTCTCGGTTGATCCTGTGTTCTTCCAATTTACTTCTTAACTGTTCTTTCTTCTTTATCCCAGAATCACTGTTGGTTTGTGATTCGATCTCTTTTAAATATAATTCCGGAAATTTCTCACCACTATATTCGAGAACTTCCCTATAATATTCTTTGCCAGCAAAATATACGAATTCTTCCCGTCGCCTGAAATTAGAACTGTCATTTGTAAGCTGTTCTGTCATAAATTCAGCAAATTCCGAAGTATTAACTAACTGCATTTTGCTCATTTGCTCAACATTCGGCACTTTGGGGAAATCCAATCCTAAGAAGCTCTCCTTATAATCCTCGAAAACCTCTTCTGTCATATTATTAAGCAATGATTCCGGAGCATCCGTCATATCAAATGTAATTCGTGTCCAATATACAAGTTTAAAAGAGCCTTCCAGTAACATTTTGTTATTTTCGATATCAGAAGCAAGTGCATCATCTTCGGAATAAAGTATTTCACTCAATCTATCCAGAACATCTTTTACATTGCTGGGGCAAATATTGCATTCATCGGAATAATACAGAAAACAGCCATCTTGTAATGCCTTTTTTTGCTGCTCGGAAAATGTAAAACTCTCCACATGATCAACTATCATTTCCGCTAATGGCTGATTTTCAATAAGGACACCGCAAGATTCTCCAGTTTCCTCTGCATAATCATTAACCTGCATATAATGACCGGACAAGTCAATCCTATCGCTGTGCAGTTGCTTTTTTTTGTCATTCTTTAAGGCATTTTCCACATTACCCTGCGCCTTAACCTTGTCTTTAGCAATAACTGTGGATGTAGCATCAACATCATCAACAGAATAAACCTCTCCGGCTTTCATATACTTATCTGCAAAGATTTTCTTGCCGTAAGGTGGAAATTCATCAGCGTAAAGTTTATCATGTGTAACGCAGTATTCACAGTCACCGTCAAACTCGTCCTTACTGCATAATTTACTAAGATCATCACACAAGATGGTCTTCGTAGCGCAGAATGCTTCATAATTTTCGAAATACATACTCCCAAAGAAAATATAATTTTCTGATTCCTGAATTGTAAGGTTTCCATCATTCAACTCAATTCTAAACCTACAATTCTCTCCAGAAGAAGTATATTCAGCAGTACCTTCAATCACAAATTGAAGGCTCTCTTTTTTAAATAAGTGTGCAAATCCCTCCTTTGGTTCAGTACTCTCAATAGCTTGTAACAGATAGTTCTGTAAAATTCCGGCGAATTCAAGAACGTCTTCGATTAACGCTTCCACTGTTTCAAATACAATTTTATGTTCAGCATCATCATACTCCTCCACCGGCCAATGATCTGGTTTATCATAAATATTTTTGCCGGTGATTTTCAAAAACGAATAATATAAAACCTCTTTTGTTGTCAACTCAAATGATACTAATTTTCTGCTCATAATAATCTCCTCCAGATTCGTCGCTGATAGTGGTTAAATTCAAAACCAGCTTTCGGGTCACAGTACAATATGACCCTGCTCATCATACATTTTTACCATCAATAAACTCATGCGGGTTATTGGACATATTGGCATATGGAAATTCCAATTTTTCACACCCTTCAAAAGCGGCTTCATTTATAGATGTTTTATTCGATCTAATAACAACTCTGCTTAAATTTTTACATCCGTAAAATGCATATTTATCAATTATTTCAACACTTTCTGGAATTATAATCTCCTTAATATAGTTGTTATCATGAAACGCATATGGTTTTATAAAGCGGATTGTGTTCGGCAATTCAAGCCTTTCTACACCATACAGTGATCTCAAGCGTCCAAAAGCATAACTTTCGACAACCTCAATTCCGTCCGGAATGAAATAATCTCCATATATTGTTTTCCCGCTCAGGAGAAGCACTCTTCCTATCGAAGATGATCGGACAAACTTTTTCCCAACATCTAACCATGGACAATCCAACGCACATCTATCACCATGCTCAACATCAATAACATTTTCTCCGCCGCTGATTCTCACCAGTTGAGAGCATTCCCTGAAAGAAGCATTTATGTGTCTTAGTGTCCTTGGAAAAGTGATAGACTGCAAATTCTCCATTGTTCCAATCGCATGAAGTCCTATCGTCTCAATTCCCTCCGGAACAACGTAACTCTCCAATACACTATTAGCCATGTATATCAGTTCCGTCATGTCTCCGTTAAATAGAGCCGTTCCGTCTGTTTTGAAAAAATTGTTTGCGCTATCCACTACAAAATTATTTATAATAGGATAAGTTTCATACGCACTTTCATCTCCGAGGATCTGTATCTCCTCCAAAGTGTCCGGTATGTATAGTGTCTCGATATTTTTCATACCCTCGATACATATTCCAATGACGAACTTTCCATCAATTTCTCTCGGAATGTGTATGTCACTGCCTCTTGGAAATATGGCTCTGATATAGCATCCGCCATCTACATCTTCACAATAAAACTCCTTATTGCTATATGTTTCATAAAACCATGGAGTACTCTCAAATGCACCTAATCCATATTTTCCAAAACCTATTCTGGAATTGATAACCACTTCCTGTAAATCTTTACAGCCCCAAAATGAAGGTGGAACAAAATACCTCACGCTATCCGGAACAATAAGACGTTTCAAACTCATCTGAGCAACCTTGCCAAAATTCTCCACATATTCAACCCCATCTGGGATTTTATACTCACTGATCTCTGTATTATTGAAATATATAAGCTTTTTCCTTTTCTGATCAAATAAAGCCGCTCCATCTGAAGTAAACGCTTTATTTTTGCAATCAATCTCAAAAGCCTGATAGCAGATACCCTTTCCGACATCATATAAGCCAAAATTGATATGTTCTACCGTCTTTGGTAATACAAGCTTGTTAATGTATTGTAATCCATCGTAATTCCAATAACTGAGACCAGTGACCACCTGTCCATCAATCATTTCTGGAATCACTAATTCCGAAAGTTCAGTAGACGAATCAGAAATAGAGTTGATGGAAATTTCCTTCCCCCAATCTTCGCAAAAGCCAAATTGATTATTCATTCCACCGTCTCCATTCTACTAATTTATCCCTCAGGCGATTATTATCTACCCACCGGATGTAAAATCTGCTCAGCCTCAGATTCAGTAATAATATTTCTTTCAATCATAACATTAAGTACATCCTGATCCGCAGCTGCTGCCGGATATATCTTTTCCGGATTCTTTTTCAACATATCCATAGTCGGTTTCTCCCAAGATGCATCCATACGACAACCATCAGGAAGAGATAAAGATTTCAGATATCCAGCTACAAACTTTACTCTCCATGCAGGTTTTACCTTATCCGGCGTAATCCCTGTAGCAATGATTATTTCTATTTTGCTTTTTGCCCCAAGTATTTTCGGATCAAATTCAGAAATAGAAGAGGGTAAGAGCAGGCGCTTTAAGTTGAAACACTGATAAAAGCAATCCTTCCCTATTTCTGTCACTGAATCCGGAATACATATGTCAGTCAGACTATAACAATCAGAAAAGGCTGATTGTCCGATAAAAGTAACACCATTGGGTATTTCAATACAATTCAATTTTGAACAGCACGCAAATGTACTTTTCCCAATCTTTTTTAACTTACACGGCAGAGTAATGGAAGTCAGGGAACTGCACCCATAAAGAACATAATCATCCAACACTTCTATGCCGTTGGAAATGCGTACATCCTCCAAGTCCCAACACTCAGAGAAAGCGTTCTTTCCGATTTCTTCGACAGTATCTGGCATCTCAATCCTTTTTAAGCCCTTAGATTCATAAAAGGCTTTAAATCCTATCTTTTTTACTTCGTCTGGAATGATGACATTTTCTTCACCACCATCATATTTTTTCAGCACACCGTCTTTGATCACTAATGACATCTTAGAACCCTCCTTGGCACTAATCTAATCTATCAATGCAAAATAATTCCTATTATGGGAAATCGCACTACACAATACAACTATTATTATAAAACAAAACTACAAGGCGATTCATATTTGGGATCAAATCTCCAATCGTCCAGTTCATCCTCATCCATTTCTGACAAATCAGCATAAGCATATTGCTCTGTAGCTTTCCCATCCTTAAGCATGAATAATAAATGGGTTTCCTCTCCGCAATTATCCGGCTCTATGCAAAAATGAACCTCAACTGGACCGGAGACGCCTTCAGAAATCATGTGGTGAGCGAATGCCTTGAATGTATCTCTGGCTTCATCATCATCAATATCTAATTCATCGTAAGAGATCTCAAATGTGTCCTCATCACATTCAGGTTCAAAAACTTTAATTTCATCATTCTCATTGAAACGGTCACACCATTCCTCGGCAATCCGATAATCATCACTATTGCTCAATTTCAACTCCATCTGCGTCATAAAACATGCCATAATTCTTTTCCTCCTTTAAAATGTTCAATACAAGAATATAGTGGTAGTAGTTAAATCAATCCGGATTTTTTTGCTTCTGCAATCACTGCTTCATCATTCAACTTTTTTACACGTTGCAATTCAGCCCCTGCCGCCCGCATTCCGGAATGCATTGCGGTTCCATAATAATCCATCAGTTTCTTTCGGGCATTCTGCGCCATCTTCCGACGCTGCTGTTCTTCGGAATAATCATGCCGATCCTGATTAAAATCGCCATTAAACATATTTGATCTACTCCTTTCCTGGCGACCCGCCTTGTTTTTATCAAACACTAAATCTTCCGGATCAATCTTTAGAAATTTAGAATTTGCCGCCTCCTTAACAAAAGTCGATATCTGTTTCTTGGACAGATTGTAATACAAGAACAAATTCCGCTTCGCCCTGGTCACAGCAACATAAAATAATTTCCGTTCATCTTCCAAATCTCCGGAATATTTATCTTTCTTTTCATCAAAAGGACTTCCTAATACATGCCAGTATTTCCTGCCGCCTATATTTGAAGCCGGAAACTCACCGGCTTCCATCTCCGGCAAAAATACCGTATCAAATTCCAATCCCTTCGATTTATGTACCGTCATTATATGAACCACGTTGCAGTCTTTCTGGCTATCATTAAAATTATGATATTTATATTCCTCAGACGCCCCATCCTCAAGAAACTTGATTACTCCGTCGAGCCGTGCCGAAAGTTGCCAATCTCCATAGATTTCGTCATAATCATTCAAAATCACCGTAATCCTTGCAAGGTTCTCTGTTATTTCTTCCGATCCGTTTTCATCTATATCTAACAGTCCTACCTTCATCAAAAACTCGCTGAGTATTCCACTTAAAGGAAGGGTGTTAGCATCGCCTCCATTTCTTGCTGCCATCCGCAAGTATTTAAATCCCTGGCTAATTGCTACTGGTTCACAGTCATCTTTCCAACAATCGTATAACTCAGCCTTATTTATATTAAGCAGAATCCTCATAGTTGCAACAAATTTACTGAAACATCCACCCGTAAAAAATTCCTCTGTGCTGTTTGTTTCATAAGGAATATGATGCTGATCCAGAGAATTACAAATTGGTATTGCATACTTACTTTTTCTAATGAGAATAGCAATTTCCGCAAAATCTGTACCCTTGCTGTGAAGCCTCTCAATCTCTGTTGCTATGGCATCGTACTCATCTATCTCTGAATCAAAACGCTTTGCCTGAATCTCAGATATTTTAACATCGTCTGTTGCAGGCACCATCCGTTTGGCAATACGTCTTTCATTATTCTGTATCACAGTATCCGCCACGTTCACAATGCCAGATGTACACCGAAAATTCTGCTCCAATCGCACTTGTGTAACGTTTGGGTAACGTTGCGGAAATAGAATCATATTTTCTGCATTGCTTCCTCTAAACTGATAAATAGTCTGATCATCGTCACCAACAACACAGATATTTGCTCCAGCCTTCGCAAAGCAAGAGATCAGTTTTTCCTGCAAATCATCAATGTCCTGATATTCATCAACGACCAAATATCGTACAGAAGATAGATAATCTCGTACAGCCGGTGAGTTTTTAATCTGCTGTACGGTTTCAAATATCAACTGAGAAAAATCAAGATACTTATGTTGAAACAGACATGACCGATAGTTCTCAAACGCCTTAATGTGATTTTCTGCCCATGTGTCCTTGTTATCGTAATCATCCACCATCTTTTCAATGCATTCAACAAACAATTTTACATTATTCCGGCCTGGCGTCAGATCCAAATCAGTCATACCACAGTAATCTGCATATCGAGAAATAAACAGGTGGTTCTTAACCGTGTCAAGAATCTTAAATCCTTCAAAATCAGGGCAGTATTTCATCAGCAGTTGATAACAAAAACCATGTATCGTTCCAAGGAACATGTTATTTACAGATTTAATATCCGAATAACCATTCTCTTCCAACGCCTTTAACACTCTGGAGCGCATGGAATCAGCAGCCTTTTCCGTAAAGGTAAAGGCTATTATATTTTCCGGTCTGACATCTGGATGCGATTCCAATATGTGTGCAATACGACGCGTAATGACTTCCGTCTTGCCTGAACCGGCACATGCAATGATTTGTAAATGGTTTTCAATTTCGTCTACTGCACTCTGCTGCTGAGCGGTCAGATTCATAGCAATTCGACCTCCTTCAGTTTTTTCAGAATTAAGACATTGACGTTTGCCTTCTCCAAAGCATCTTTTCCCTCTTTTAATCCAAAATGCTCCAACAAATATTCTCTGGTATTATTCTGCATATCAAATTCTTCGGAAACATCCGCTGCAAAATCAAGCAGATCGAAAAACTGATTTTGAATTTTCTTCATCTGTGCATATCGGGCTGCCCTAGAAATAAGTTTCGCCTGATTTCCAAGCGCATCTGTTGAAACCAGAATATCAGTACCGACAAACGAAAAAAACTTTTCCATCACATCAACTACTCTATCGGCTTTATCCAAGACTTCCACATCAATACCAGCATCTTTTGCAGATCCTTTTATACTGGCTGTGCCATCCCAAGGGCGAATATAACTTTGGAAGGAATCTATAATCTCACCGCGTTCCACTTTTGCAGCAGCTATTTGATAAATTCCTTTTGTCGCAGTAACTCCAAAAGCCTCTGAACACCAAAAAGTACAATACCGATCCGGCAAATCACCTAAGTATTCCCGAATAGGTTCAAAATCGCTCTCTTTAACTTTATTCTTCTTAGAGACGATTCTTTTTGATCCAGGAATTGGAATACCCTTTTTTTCGTATATCTCAGCAACTTTCTGTCTACGTTCTTCTGTATTCGGCCAATATGGTTTTTTTGTCCGATAACGTTCGTTATCAAGTTTCAATTTATTTAAGCTCTGAATCTCAGCTTCTTTTGAATACATTAGGAATTTATCGTATCCATCATCTGCGCAGAGAGATAAAGCATGTCCTATAATCTGATCCGCCAAATTATATTCACCGGTTATAGCAAAAAATTGTGCTGCGCGATAGTACAATTCACAGTACAAATCAGGGATTTCAGATATCATCAGACACCATTTTTCCGGTTTAACGAAGTCATTACGCATATAAAAGTCCAACAAATCGCAAAGAACTTGCTGCGTTTTCACTTCGACAATATCATGAGAATCAACGTAGCAGACAGCATTATCCTCAAAGCGCCCATCTCTCATTTGTTTGTAATATCTGCAAAAATAATAGTCCGATAAATCAGCATCCAAAAGAGCTATCATATCCGGAACAGCATCTCTTATCTGGGTTGGCTCTTCAAGACTTTCTACAAATCTTTTAATATATTCGTTCTGGCAATCCTCATTATTAAAGTGCATCATAGTTTCATAAACCGCAGCAAATTTATCATCTGAACGGCACTCCGCGCATAGTAACTGCTCACTCCTATTGCCACAACTTAAACATTCTATCATAAAACCGTTCTCCTTTGCGAAAGTATATCATATTCCCAACAGCTGTTTCTTTTTCTGTGAAAATTCTTCTTCTGTAATAATGCCCTGATCCATTAGATTTTTATATTTTAATATTTCATCGGCGGTGCTTCCACTCGTCATAGGAGAATCTGTCACAACATTTTTCTGCTGTACCATAACCTCCAGCAACGATAAAATTTCATTTGCCTGCTTTGTGGCCTTCTTATATGCAGCCGAGTTTTTACTTACTTTCATCTGTAAAATGTTAACATACTCAACCGGATGCTGGATGTCGTTCAGTGTTATTTTAATGCGCATCTTTGAACAGGTGGATTTCAATTTCTTCTTTCCAGTAGTCGCTCCCACAACAGCACCTAAAGCGCCAAATGCTAGTCCGCCTGCGACAGCACTTCCAACCCCGCCCTTAATGATCTGTTCTCCATCCTCCAACAGTTCAAAAGATAATATCTCTTCAAATCTGTGTGCCGATGCTTTATTAAGTCCAAACGGATCTTGACACGTCCAAAGTTTATTATCCTCGTCTACCATAAAAATATTTCCGACATTCTTAGAAACGGACAACTTCTTAGAAGATTCTTTTATTGTTTGATCAGCCAAGTTCTTATCGCTTCCTGCCTCTTTGCCCGATATCCGGTTAAGAATTTCTTCTTTGTCCGTTTTAAGATTTCCCATCCATGTAAGCGGATTGAAGCCTGCCTTCTTGACACATTCATAGCAAAGATAGTTTTTTTCCCGAATCATTACTTTCCGCATTCCGAGCTTATTCCCGCAAATACAACAACACAAATCCATATGTACACCCTCCCCAACCATATGAAAATTCAACCACAATTCTATTGCATTTCACAGTGATAAACTTCTAATCATTTTCCATTTTCAGTCAACCAGTTCTCTATGGATTCCAAAGAAATCTTCAATTATACTATCCAACTGTTTTGCAACAGTCGAAAAATTTCTGTTCAAATCCAGTGTTTTCACATCTATACGATTCCCACTCATTTGATACGTCTGATCCGGCTGAATTTCGTCCTCCGTTCGCGCATATAACAGCATTCCAGACACCGTATGCCCTTTCTCTGCAAGTTGTGTATCTTTATTCTTTACATAGGTAAAAATCTGATAAAGGTTATTGGAATGCAACGTGTGAGCATCATACTGCACCTGCGTGCTATGCGTGTAATATTTTGCATCAATAATCAGTACAATATCTTTTCTTGAAAGCATAATATCACTCTGCATAACTGGAAGCATAGCATTCATTCCATCATCAAGCGCCCAGGGAATCTGCGAGGCTGATACTGTTAATTGTGGAAACTCCTTCCGATAATACTCCAAAATAAATTTCTCATATAACCGGCACATACGCTGTTCATCCAGAAAATCCATCAATTTTGATTGTCCCTCTGAATTCGTCTGAAGAAGTCCTTTTACAAGGAGATAACAGATGGAAATCAAAAGCTGATAGGTCTGATTATTACGATTATACTGAATATTCCAGTTCGCGGTATGCAAATCAAGCGTATCCACATCCTGAAAATACACCCACAATTTCCGAAGTTCCTTTTTTCTGGCCTTTGAAATATCGGACCTCATCAAAAGCTCCAGTGATGATTTAATAATCCGGTTCATATAAGTATTTACCGAAAAATCATCATAAGTGCAAACCATCTGCTGGCGAAGAATCGCCTGCGTTTTTATGGATTCTGTCACTTCCAACTTCCCGCGAAGTAGTGACAGCCTTTCGGTATTTGGGATATATGACTTTCCCAATCCTCTCTTGACCTGACTGGAAATGCCTTTTGACAAAATTGCGGCAAAAAGTTCAGCCGTGTTTTCAAATTCTTCTGTCGCTATGTCCTTATATCCTTGCTCCTGTAGTACCTGAAAGGCATACGAGAGCATATAATAAACATTCTGAATCGGTATCACTTAATCGCACTCCTTAAATTCTGACTCCAATCCTTCACCTTTGTCGGTTCATCGAACCAGTATTCTTTTAAAAGCGGGATCAACTCGAATTCAACGATTGCCATCAAACGCTGATCATTTAATTCATCTGATTTTAAGTTACTGAAATAACTATGGCCAATGCAGAAACCACTTCCAAGCGATTCATCATCTGAAATAACCCTGTTAAGGCTTTCCACGCAACTGATCAACCTATTAAATTTCTCATGATTCAGTGACTGACGATATTCCTGAAAGCCCTTTGTATTAAACCCAGGTTTAATATCAATAAATGCAAACCTTCTCCGGAGCGCATAATCCATCATCGCAAGGCTTCTATCAGCTGTATTCATCATCCCTATGATATACACCTTTTCCGGTACAGAAAATTTATCACCGGAATACAAAAGCGGCAATTCTATGTCGCGCTTATCATTCTCTATCAGCATAAACAGCTCACCAAATATTTTACTGAGATTTCCTCGGTTGATTTCATCTATAATAAAGAAGTATTCGTTGTCACTGTCAACTCTTGCCTTATCACAAAACTTGCAGAAAGCACCTTTAACCGCTTCAAATATACCGGCAACCGTCGGACGCAATCCTTCTATAAAATCCTCATAGGAATAGCTCTGGTGAAACTGAACCATTTCCACTCGTTCAGAATCCTTTTCTCCCATCATAGAATAAGCCAGTCTTTTCGCTATATATGTTTTTCCAACGCCAGGCGCTCCCTGCAAAATCACATTCTTTTTATTACGAACAAGGTACACAAGCATGTTATACTGATCCTCGTCCATATAAACCTCCCGCAGAAAATCTTCTGGCAAGTAGGCTTGCTTATTACTAATCTGCGGTTCTTCCTCTTCTTCCAGCGTTTCATCCTCAAATAAAGATTTCAATCTCGTGACGAGATCATTATAAGGCGTAATATCTGTCAATGTTTTCATTGGCAATTGCTTATCCTCTAACTTCCAACTCCCTTCATGCGTCCATTTTACTTTCCGAATGTTATTATAATCTGCACGATCATCGTCATATTCGTAACCAGATTCAATAATTCCTCTTCCTATGATTTCACCCATCCCTTTTTTGGCATAGATGACATCTCCCTCTTTCATTTCTCTTGCAAACTGCCAGACCGCATGAGCAGAATTCTTGTAAGAGGATTCATTACCATAAGCCTCTTTCATACTCTGCTTGATCTCATCCTTACTGTCAAACAGCATAAGATCGCCAATCTCATCCCAACCCAGCGCTGCAATACCCTCGTTATGAAATTCCTCCCATTTTTCTGCGCCCTGTCCTGGTGAATACAACCAATAATGTTTTTGAACGACACCTTCATCTGCCAATGCTGCACCAACGGTTTCCCGTTTGCTCTTTCCGCGAGAGCGGCCATTCTCCTGATTATCTTTCTCCGACACAACCCATGCAAAATATGAGAGTTCAGGGAAATTTTTATACTCATAATTCCCTGTCTCCAACGCTTTCGCACATGCGTCTCTAATTTGCAGATATTCTTCCGCAGTAGGTACATTTCCATTTTCAAGCTTACTTTTGACGCTCGTGACAAAGTCGTCGGGCATATTTTTCGGATTCGTTATATACCAGCGATTTCTCGAATCCAGATTCAGGAATGTATACGGTCTGATCCAATATAAGGCCATTGTAATATTCCAGCGGATACCCAACTGTCCGCATACTACATCATAATATTTAGAAAACGTTCGTCGATTTTCCTCTGTGTCTTTATCCGATAATTCCAGCGCAGCTTCATAAACGCTCCAAATATTATCAATATCATTCTCTCCTCGATCCTCTTTGAAATAATAAAAAGTAGCGCGCAAATTATTTAAAAGCGGAATACCGTCAAAATCTGCCGGGACATCAGCCTTAATGTTAAATTCCGAGGCAATGCCATCCATAATCCGGATTCTGTTCTCTTTTGTAATTCCTTTATTGAACAAGCCAAAAACTGTAAAAGGGTCAATGTCCAGAATCTCGTCTCCGCTTTCTATCTTTGGAAATTTCATCTGAATATCGGCATACACTTTCTGTAATTTTGTGATCAGCGTCTGCCGGTCAGACTTGTAATCCAGCAGTTTCGATGCAAACTCAGTATAGAAATCAATCCACCCAAATCTTTCCTGTCCCATTATAAATCCACCTTTCTTTTGTATCGAACACGCAGTTCTCAACCGTTCTCAGCGATCATCTTCTGATATAATTTCATTAGTTCTGCAACACAAGCCGATTCGCTTGAAAACGCAGGACTGTCTTTCGTAAATCCATATGCGGCCATCACCGCACGGTCATTATTCTGATGCGCGCGCCGCAGCTCCGGAGGCATAGTCAAATCATCATATAGATCAGCCAAACTACTATTTGGATATAACGAACGTGCATCTAAGATTTCTTTAGCGGTCTGTTCCACTTTTACTCTTTGCTGTGCCGTTGGGTTTGGCCAAGGAAAATTATTATATACACCAGATGAATAACTGAAATCTGACTTTAGCCTTCCAGCCACCACTCTCATCCATGCATTATGCACGTTTGACATTATGATGCCAAATACATACATGTTTGCATTGGGAATAATGATCAATTTATCTCCACAAATACTTTAAACGTCAAGGAATGCAATCGGAATATATCTCCTTCTCTGTGACGAGACTCTTGGAAACGCAAGATATTCCCCCTCTGGTTGACAAATCGTCTGAAATAGAGTTGGTTGCTGGGCCGCCTTTTTTGTAGATTGGTTAGAGCTACTTTCTCTCATTAACCGCACCTTCTCAACACGCTTTTTAACTTCAGGCATTTTATTTAAATCCGAAGGTTCTGCTTTTACCAACCATAGAACATATCTGGGTTCTCCTTTGAGCAAATCCACTCCCATATAATATTTTCGTATATATTTTTCAGCCAAAGGTTCTGCTTTCACAAGTTCGTCTCTTTCTTCCTTTGTCATGACCAGATTATTTCCATCATATGCTCTATTTCCGTTCGATATCTGTGGTACATCACACAAAGGTTTAGTTAATCTCTGCATGTATGTATCTGGTGCTTCTAAGAGATAGCCATTTATTTGATTCACTTGCTTTGTCGAACCGTTGCTATAATATAAATATTTTGTTTTTCGATTTTTTTGAGAAAATCCTATTATTACGCAATGGACATGCGCAATATTTGTAGCTTCGCTATTCCAGACAAAAGTTCGGTATGCGAAATTAATCGTAATTCCATATTCTTCTTTGAGCGGTTTCCAAAGCAGAGCAACCTGCTCCCCCTGACAGATTGAATTTGTAGATACAAAAGCACATTCTATTTGAGAATTCTGGATATATTTCCCTGCTTTATAATACCAACCTGCAACATAATCAAGAAACTTTGCATTCTTGATTGCTTTTTCCGATTTATCAACACAAACCTTTTCGAGATCCTTTTTCTGCAATGCGTTTTGGTTTCTCGCACCCACAAACGGAGGGTTTCCCATTATATAAGACAATTTATACTTAGGTACAACACTTTCCCAATCAATCAACAATGCATTTCCTTCTGTTATACTGGCATTTGTTTTTAACGGCAAAAAATCAAGCTGCATGAGAACTATGCTTTCCGTCTCTTTCATCATCTGACTTTCAGCAATCCATAATGCAGTTTTGGCTACCGTAACAGCAAAGTCGTTGATTTCGATTCCATAAAATTGGCTGATGGAAACCTGAATGGGATTATAATTTACATCACCAAAGGAAATCTGTCCGTGAGACAGCTCCCTTAAAATATTATTTTCTAACCGACGCAGTGACAAGTACGTCTCAGTCAAAAAATTCCCACTGCCAGCAGCTGGATCGAGAAATGTCAGTGACGCGAGTTTATGCTGAAATTCTCTCAGTTTTCTTTCTCTTGTCCGCTCAACCCCAATTTCACAAATAGTAGCAAACTCACCCTTCAGCCCATCCAAGAAAAGAGGGTCAATTACCTTGTGGATGTTTTCGATTGAAGTATAATGCATTCCTCCGGCACGTCGCGTCTCAGGATTCAATGTACTCTCAAACACCGCGCCGAAAATTGTCGGGCTTATTTCTGACCAGTCAAAATCCTCACTGGCTTTATCTAAAAGCAAGTCTCTGATTTCATCTGTGAATGGTGGAATCTCAATATCCTCATCTTTAAACAGTCCACCATTCACATAGGGAAATGCTGCCAATTCTGGGAAATCATCTTTCAAATAAGGATCGCGCTTCTCCGGCTCAGTATCCAGTATTTTAAAGAGATCAGTCACTGCCCGCCGCATTTTTCTTGCATCAAATTCAGCCAAGTAATCATGGAACATTCCGTGATGGCCGAAGATTCCAGCATCCTCTGCATAGAGGCAGAACACAAAACGAACGCAAAGAACATTCAGACTTCTCATTGCTCGTTCGCTCGTAGGATCTGCATACTGTTTCGCAAGTGCATCATACAGCAAGCCGACAATCTCTCCGGCTGCTATAGAAACTTCCATTTCTCTCTTCAAATGCTCACTACCACTATCCACAAGAAATTGTAGCCGATAATATTCTCTTTCCAAATTTTCCAGTAAAATAACTTCCGGCTCGCCACCAGGACGCTCCATATCATATACTTGAAATTTCTCAAAATTACAAGTCACAACCCAGCGCGGATGCTGCGACAACGGCAGCTCGGTAATATACCGTTTCGCCTGCTGAAACGGAGTGAGCAGTGTCCCGTCAGATTGTTTAATCGGCTTATTCAAATCCTTTCCAAGACCCTTCTGCTCAATCATGACTTTTGTAGACGGAATCATTCCATCAATAAAACTTGTATGATCCAGATGCACCTGTTCCTCAAAAATAATAAATTGAGTAGCGTTCTCTATTCCATATACTGACTGTAATAGTTCAATCCAAAAAGACTGACTCTCTCCCTTTTCGTATCCTCGGTCTTTCCAACGCTCCGCAAATGCCTTCGCTGCGGTTCTTTGTTCAACGTCATTCATTGTCCTTCTCCTAATATCTGTAATGTAAACTCTTTTAATCTAATGTCTACTTTGTTTCTATATTTTCGAGTGCAAATTCCATACTCAATACAATTATTTCACTGCGGGTTCGTCCAGTTTTTTCAGCAATACTGTCTATTTCAGCTAACATATCCTTTGGCAGACGCACTGACACTACCGAAGTTTCCCCGCTGTATTTATGAGATCGAATAACTAACTTTCTCTCACTCAAAGCCTTTACCTCCTGTCCATCTGTCATACATTATACTACACCAGTATTCCCAAAGCAATTATTGTAAAGTTTTTTCTATCGTTTGGGGACAAAATGCACTTTTTCCGTCCCCATAATAGATATAGAAACAAATTTTTTAACGAGTTGGGGCTGTATCCGTCCCCATCTAAGTAGTAGAAGGCTTTTTCATACAAATCGAGAGCAAGTATCGCCTCTTTTAACATTAACTCATTTTCATGGTTATGTTACCGAGGCAACTTGTTGGGGATTGCGGTTCCCCAAACCCTCGCGGCAGCTTCGCAGCAAGCGTTCTCTCATTGGTTCCTGCCGCTGGCAGTCACAGTTTTGATAAAGCCGGAGCTTATCAAAGGAGGTACAAATTTTATGGCGAGACCAAAGAAACAATTTCCACCTGTGAGAGAAAAATTTATAGGTTTCCGCGTGACGGAAGACCTTTATGAAACGCTTGCCCGCGATGCTGCAAGCGCCAATCTCTCCATATCAGAATACTGCCGGAGATTGATCGCAGGGAGGAAAATCAATTATCAAGCGCCGATTATTCACAATGACAGCGCTATCGTTGAAGAACTAAAAAACATCAACAAACTGGGAAGCAACATGAATCAGATTGCCCGATTTTTAAATCAGGGCGGAGCCATGACAGACGGTATAGCAGATGATCTGCGGGAAGCAATCCGGCTACTGACTGAAAGCTGTATCAAAATCAATAAAGCAGTGGAGGAAGAATATGGCAATCATTAAACACATCTCAATTAAAAATTCCAGTTACACCGCGGCTCTGGAATATTTGATGTATCAGCATGACGAATTTACGAATAAACCTATCCTCAATGAACGCGGAGAAAAAATCCTGCGCGATGATTTTCTTCTGGACGGAGTGAACTGCAATCCGATGAGTTTCGGAAGAGAATGCCAGCAAACGAATCTTCATTTTCATAAAAACCAGACGAAACGGGAGATTAAAGCACATCATTATATTTTAAGTTTTGATCCCCGTGACCGAGATGAAAATGGATTGACCGCTGAAAGAGCGCAGGAACTTGGAATGGAATTTGCCCGCAGAAATTTTCCTGGGCATCAGATACTCATCTGCACACATCCGGACGGGCATAACAGCGCCGGTAATATCCATGTTCATATCGTAATCAACAGCGTCAGAAAAATGACCGTGGAACGGCAGGACTTCATGGAACGTCCCGGAGATAATCTTGCCGGCAATAAGCACCATGTCACAAATCAGTTTATGGAATATCTGCGGCAGGATACTATGGATTTGTGCCAGAGTGAATCGTTGTATCAGGTTGACCTTCTTTCTCCTGCCAAGGTAAAAATCACTGATAGAGAATACTGGGCGCAGAGAAAAGGTCAGGCAGAACTGGATGCAAAAAATGCTGAATTGTTATCGGCCGGAATTCAGCCGAAGCAGACAGAATACGAAACCGAAAAAAATCTGCTCCGCAAAGCCATTGCCTCCACTATGAAAGATAGCAGTTCTATAGAAGAATTTCAGAAGAAACTTTTTGAACAATATGGAATCAGTACGCACGAAAGCAGAGGTCGGTTCAGTTATCAGATGCCGGATCGAAATAAGCCAATCCGCGCCAGACAACTCGGCACGAATTTCGAGAAAGAATATATTATTTCCCAGATTTCAAACCGCACGAAAAGCCCGCAGGCGCATCAAAAAATCCGTCTGATCGTCGATCTGGAAAATAACCTGAAAGCACAGCAAAACCGCTTTTATGCTCAGAAAGTCAAGATAGGCAATTTGCAGCAGATGGCAAAAAGCATTGCTTTTCTGAAAGAAAACGGCATCGACACGATGGAAGATTTAAGTGCGCTCGTATCAGCTACATCTGCCGACTATGATGCACGGCGCACAGAGCTTCAAGCTACCGAAGCCAGATTGAAAACCGTCAACCTTCAGATAAAAAATACCGGTCAGTATCTAGCCAACAAAAAAGTTTATGGTCAATATCTGAAAGCAAAAAACAAAAAGGAATTTCGTGAGGCTCATACCGCAGAGATCATGCTGTACGAGGCTGCACGAAAGACCCTCAAAGAATTATCCGGCGGTGAAAAACTTCCCAGCCTGAAACAACTTCAATCTGAGAAGCAGGAACTGACCGCACGGAAAAATCAGCAGTATGAAGCCTTCTCATTTTCCAGAGCCAAGTATCGGGAATTGCAGACCGTTGATTCCAACATCCGCAGTATGCAGAGCCAGCCGGAACAGGAGCAAGAGAAAAAGATGGAGCTGTAAACTTGCTGAATTACTGAATCTCCCATACAAACGTCGCTGTATCACTCACATCAATATCGTCCGGTTCAATGTCGATACCGCGCGGTGCAGCACCATACGGCATACATTCCTCCGCCACCATATATCCAGTATGAGAGTAGATGTCAAGCTCGCCCCAGTTATAATCTATGTTCAGAAGCTGCCCCAGCTTCACTCCGGAAGCTTCACATAGAATCTCGGCTTTCCGCTTCGCGTTGATCGCTGCTGAACGAAGCATTTCCTCATTGACGGCTGTTTCGTCTTTCACTGTAAATCGAATGGACAGATCAGGATTAGACAGACAGCCGGCAATCGCGGAAAGCGCCTGCGATAACCTCTTCGTGTCAAAATCAAATTCCAGTTTCAAATCATGATCCACCACATAGCCATTGAAAGTTCTTGTGGAATTGCCTGCACGGTCACGGACATTTTTATAATCCGTCCGGACATTAAAGTTTGATGTTTTCAAATCGCTTTTCTGGAACCCAATCGCACAGATTGTTTCTGTCAGATGCTGGATATGCTGCGACGCCAGATCCATTGCTCTATCGTAATTCTTATCCTGCGACTTCAAAGACATGGAAATCACAACATAATCCGGTCTTGCAGAGACCTTGCCAGTACCTTTTACTGTTATAATTCTCGCCATCTGTTTTTCCTCCGTTTCCTGTAAAATCCGTTTTTTTATAAATGATAATTTTTACGGCTCCGCGGCGCGTAAAATTTTTTCCATCTTCTCAGCACATCAAGCAGCGGCTCATCCAGATAGGAGAGTACCTTATCTTTAATCCAATCCGGTATGCCGTATGCAGCCTCTGCAATACTTCCTGTAATCGCAGCAAGCGTATCACTGTCCCCGCCGAGAGAAATTGCGTTCCGTATTGCATCCTCAAAATCGGTACTCTCCAAAAATGCAATGATTGCCTGCGGCACCGTTCCCTGGCATGTCTCGTTGAAACGATATGTCGGGCGAATTTCATCTAATGTCGGGCTCAAATCATATCCATGCTCCTTTTCGATATGCTCTTTTATTCTCTTTTTACACTCAGCCGGATCGTCATTGATCGGTTTTCCATAATCTCCATAAAAGCCGCCGAAGTAATACCGACACATGAAAATCGCATCCGCAGTTGCCACCGCTCCTTTGATCCCTTCCGGATGACTATGTGTCACTTCCGCGGAAAGTTTTGCTCCCTCGCGTCCATTCTCCGGCCACATTCCTGTCCTTGCAGTAAACCCGCAGTCCATCATCCAACCGCAGGGAGAAACCCTCATAGCTGAACCATTGCCGAAACTATTATACGGCTCTCGGTTATCTGAAAAAATCCATGAGCCGAATCTTCCGCCATATCCAGCGTTTGGATACATCCTGCCATATTTTTTCATTGAATCTATGAAATCATCTTTTGACCCGCCATTCATAATTGCGTCCGCTACCGCACAGGTCATAACAGTATCATCTGTAAAAAAACAATCCTTTCGGAACAGAGGAAACTCTTTCGTCTTAATATTATGCCATTCATATACGGAACCTACAATATCTCCAATAATTGCTCCAAGCATTTATTCTTACCTCCTCGTCTTTTGATAATGTCAGTTTAGCAGAAAAGAAAAAGGAAGTGGTCGTCCGAAAAGCGACAAATTCACTTCCTCTGATATCATAACATTTTCTTCAGCCAATCAGGTCTCCATACAGAATCATACTTATCCTTATACACATTCAAAGAATATTCATTTGCTCCGACGTCTTCATCCGGATTTTCTTCCTGATACCAGTCATCTTCCCAACCGCAGTTTTCACAAATATCATAAGAACCTTTATTTTCAAATTCAGTTTTTCCGCATACTGGACACTTATGTTTCGGCATACACAACCTCCTCTGTTGCACGACTGTATATCTATCCACCAAGGATAGGCTGATGATGTTGGAACAACGCCATATTGATGTTGTAGATATCATATTCCTGTCTGCTAATAAAATATTCTACTATCAAATCCGACTTGTTGCTGGGGGAGAGTGCCAGTTCTGCCCTTTGCAAAAGATCAACCGTATCGTCCAAGTTCAATTTCAGTGCTATCGCTAAGGCAAGCGCAGTTTTCTTTCTCGGCTTGTAGTCCTTATTACAACGAATTTTTGAAAACAATTTACGATCCATGTTCGCCCGCTTATATACATCCACATCAGATAAGCCGCTCTCATCAATCAAATGCAGAAGTCTCTGTTGAAAAGTCTCTCCAACATTATCCAAAGCATCATCCAGACTAATATCAGGCGCAGATGCAACTGGTGCATACGGTGCAGAATCCATACACACACTCTCAGCCAGAAGAATATCGCTTTCATTTATCTTCTGACCGTCTCCATCATTCTGATCTAGATTTCTTCGCCGGTTGATGCTTTCAGATCTGCCGCCGGAAATATTTTCTCGATATTCCTGTTTCCTTTGCTTTGATACATAGTTCTCGTCAATAAACGAATCGACATCCCGAAACAGTTTTCCGGATAATTCAAAGGCATGTCTGTCAAAGACTACCAGTATCACATCTATCTCATTTGACAGAAGAAACCGGCTGATCACTGTAATAGCAACCTGTAATGCTCTATCCTTCGGGAATCCATACACGCCCGTCGCAATCAGCGGAAAAGCAATACTTTTACATTTCAGGTCAGTTGCCTTCTCCAGAGAATTTTTATAGCAGGCGGAGAGAGTGTCGAACTCTCCATGATTTCCGTCAATCCATGACGGACCTACAGTGTGGATAATATATTTTGCAGAGAGCGCAAATGCCGGAGTGACCGCAGCCTGTCCTCGTTCAATCGCTCCGATTTTCTTTCGTTCTGCCAGCAACTGATCTGCACCGGCCGCTTTATAAATCGCCGCGTCTGTCCCAGACGCATAAATTGGCTGCGGATTCGCTGTATTTACAATAGCGTCTGCCTTTACTTTTGTTATGTCGTTTCGGATTATTTTGAACGGCATCCGCCATCACCTCCAATCAGCTCTGTTTATAATCAGCAAACTATGCCTCCGATTATTGTAAAAGTCTATTAAGCAAATGCTCCCGATTATTGATGAACATTTCCGTAACCTGATAACTGTCCGTCTCTTCATAACTGCATGGATGAATCTGACCCTCATCAAAGGATAATATTTCTGCCCCAGGTATCCCTAGAAGGATGGGAGAGTGCGTTGCTATGATAAACTGAGAATCCTCTTTTGCACACCTGTCAATTTCTATCAGCAACGTCAGCTGTCTTTGCGGAGAAAGAGCGGCTTCCGGCTCATCGAGAATATACAGCCCATTCGCTTTGAAATGCTCTTGTGCAATTAACAGAAAACTTTCTCCATGCGACCGCCTATGCAGCCCATCCGATGCTGCTCCTGCATAGGCTTCTTCCTGCGTGGCTACATTATAAAAGCTCTCTGCCCTGAGAAAATAACCCCATCCAGCCCGTCGGGTTCCACGGGCAAGACGTATCGCATCACAGAGTTCCGAGTGTGAATCATATGTGGAAAAACTATAATTCTTTGTGCCGCCTTCAGGATTGAAACCGAACGCAACCGCTATTGCTTCCAATAATGTTGATTTACCGCTCCCATTCTCTCCGACAAAGAAAGTGATTGGGCTGCGAAACTCCAAATAATCCAGCCCATCAAGCGCCGCTATCTTCCTAAGATAACTGTATGCACTGATTTTATTCCAGTCAATATACACTCCCTGCAATAATTGAGAATTCAATTTGCTGCTCACCTCACTAAATCGCTGCTTCTGAATCTAATCACACCACCCATGAAAATGAGAGCAGCTTGTAAGTGGTTTTGATATAATCTATTTTCACGTCCCTCGTTGTATTAACATCAACTGGCCTATCCACACAAAAGTCTTTCAGGCATAATCCCTCGTTGACAGTTTTACTGAACTGCTGCAATTCTTCAAGAAATTCCTTGCTGTCTGTCATGCCGCTTTTTTTCTGGTACAGTTCATAGATCACCTGTTGGTTTTCTTTTTCAATCCACAGATCTGCCAAAATCACTCCAAAGATCTTGTAATCCTCTATGTACTGAAGCACCGGACGTTCTCCACCTTTGCTCCTTTCATCTGTCAGCTCACGAATCCAATCTATCGTATTGATGCGCTCGGCATCCTTTATAACCTCCAGAACTTTCTGCTGAAGATTCATATACCGCTTTGCTTCAATTAGCAGAATTTCTTTTTGAGTTATGTTTATGATAATCGCATCAACATGATCTTTGCCATTCTCATTAACCGGCAGCTCAAACCATGTGCAGCATTCGTCTCCTACCGCTGTAGCAATAGCCTCATACGCCTTTGAAAAATTTACAGTAAGATTTCTTTCTGTAAATCCCGTGCTTTTCTTCGCAGGATAGAAAATATTCAATATTTTCTCATAGTTATGCTGATATGCTTTTAATACTTCTCTCTTATATGTGTACTCCATCTTTGGATTATCCTCCGAATTGTTTTGTTTAAATTCTACCACAACCAAAAGGGATTTACATCAGGAATATGCAATGTCAGTCCTCGATCTTTTTCTTTTTTTCTCTGAAATCAAGAAAAAGTTTTG
>JAJPXG010000027.1:38058-68632 GCA_021205565.1 Lachnospiraceae bacterium
ATCAAGTTCCATGTATTTTTTCTTTATATCCCAGTGGTCTTCAAATAATTGAGCCAAAGACACAACCCAGTCTTTATCATAATAGTAGAAACTTCCCTGCTTAGGCAGATCATCTTCTGCTATCAGTCCCAGTGAAAGGCATAGGGCATTTAAGATACCTTCTACCTCATGGAAGTAAAGCACCCGATTTTGAAGCTCCTGTTCTGGCATTTCATCCATAATCATATTCAGCGCTTCGTATACTTTACATCCCCTGTTGATGTTTCCTGTTTTATCCTCAATTTTTTGCGGACGCCCGTAGTACCGAATCACATCCTCTGCTCCCTGCAATGCCTTTTTCATCCGGTTCTCCGCCTGGATATAATCTTGCTCTAAGTCTGTCATTTCACACATCCTCCCTATTGATTCACCAATCGCCCCATAACACTGATTTTCCGTCTGTTAATTTCCAGCCTTTCAAAGCATGATCATACTCGATCCACTCGCCTGCCACCCGCAGAGTTTCTATATACCGCTGAACGGAGCGCAGGGACAATTCTAATTTGTCGGCAAGCTGGGCGGATGTCACACCTGGATGTTTACGGATTTCACTCAATATTACAATGGCATTGGAAAGAGTGGTGCTGAATGTCTCATTCCGTTTATTTCGCTGATATGCAGACAACAGCAAATATTTCATGTCAACCATCAAAGAATCGAATGTATCATACAGGTGTATGCTCTTTTTGAGATTCTCCGGAATATAAGTATCGCCTACAATGATCAGGATTTCAGAGAAATAGCCCACTTCCGTGTAATACTCAAAAAACGTCTCTAAATCAGTTTTTGATATATTGGAGACATTTATGAGTACAGCATAAGAACGAACCGCTAATATATCCGTAAAACACTCAACATCAGCGATTTCCGCCTGCTTGTTTGGCAGAACAGTTTCCGCGCGGCTTACCTCATCTTCTGAAAAGCCATACATCATAATCAGATCTGTATGTGTCATAGTCCAACCTCCGCATATATAATACCAGACTGCCGCGACAACAGTATGGTGAAGTATTTCATTTTCACTGACCATTTTATCATACAGGCAAGGCAAAGTATATCCGCAGGCTGAATTGTCAGCATCAAAAAAAAGACCGGCTCAGGACACCGCTATGGCATCCCGAACCGGACACTGTACTATGATAACTCTTTATCGGTTATCTTGTCTTTCACAGGCTTCGGGGCTGTCTGCCCCTGCTGCAAAGCCTCTGCCTTTTTCTCCTGAAGTTTCTCCAAAAGAGAACCTTTCTTTTCTGACCGCTCCTCCTTCCGCGAACCGTTATTGATGATCCCGTCAATCATGCCGTAATCATCCTCCAAAAGCTCCTCCACCTTTTTCAGCGGATTATCCGCAAAGAACTCCGGCACCTGCTTAAAACCAAAGGAATCAACAAAAAATGCCTGATCCTGACCGTTCTGGTGCAGGACAATCACATCGCTGACACTCAGCGAATGTCCTCGATAATCTGCCGGATGATGCAAGTTGAAGCGTTCATAGATACTGTCAAGCGTTTCGCCCTCTGTTAAAGGCGCTGTGTAAATCTTTTTATAATTTTCCGGCTTGACCTCCGCGCCGAAATGCTCCAGCATACGAGAACCCATGAACCGGAGATCTCTCCCTGCGCCGTTCTCGTCTATCTGATAAATATCAAAAGTATCTGCCATATAAAATCCTCCTTCAATTTCATTGATAAAATGATGTGTAGACATTTAGAACCCCTGATTTTGAGGTTTTGGTATTGGGTATCCTTTTTCCCGTTTTCGACTCCGAAACCCCTTGAAAACAAAGGCTTTTTCTGTCCCTAATTGTCTACATCGACCTCCGTTTCCGTGCTGATTCTTTCTTTTGCTCACGATGGACTTTTGCTGCGCAGCTTCTGCAATAGCGCGCACGGTTCGAGCCAGGAAGAAACACCGTGCCGCATATAACACAGCGCTTCCTGTCCATATTTTTATAGATTTCTGCTTCCAACGCTTCATCCAGCGGCAGGACAGCCCAGCGGAACCATTTACAGCACACGGACAGGGAAATAAGCTGCGGACAGGTATGGGAATCATAATCCTCCAACGTAATACAGTTTTTATTCACACAGTTACAGCATTCCCTCCGGATAAGGCTGTTTACCCTGTTCCGCAGCTCCGGTGCAATCTCATAGGGCTTTCCGTTTCTCGTTTTCTCAAGCGGCGGAAGATTCTTATAAATATCCATCCGAATCTCCCCATTCCCCATCATCATCCGCAGCCGGAACAAATTCTATCTGAGAAAACTCACTGTCTGATATCCGCAGTAAATGCCGCATGGTTTCTCTCATCAATTCTGCCATCTGCGGATCTTCCACATACGGGAGTGTCTCCGTCATATCAGAAAGCAGCGCTTTCCTGCTCGAACGATTAAAAATACACATCAAATTGATTTCTATAACGCTGAAATTCATCCTAACTCTGCCTCCTTTTTCTTATCCTGCGTAACAGATGGTTTCTGCTTCGCAGATTCTACCTGTTTCTTTTTTGCCTCCAGTTTTTCCATAACGGACGGTTTTCCTGCCGAACGGTCTGCGTTCACAGCCGCCTGTTTTTCTTTTTCCATAGAACAAAGAGACTGGAACGCTGCATTTACCATGACCGGATGGCAGTTTGTATAATACGAAAGCCTGATATCTCTGCTGTGATCCTGATTATCAGCCCCAGGGATAGCCACCTTTGCTGCCGCCTCTTTGACACTGGGATAATATCTACCGTCATGCTCCGCCAACTGAATCGTACTGGCCAGAACTAGCTTGCACCTGTCCATGCCGTAACGGTCAACCATCATGTTCAAAAACTCCGGCATTTTCCGATCATGGTAGGCAAGTCCGAATTCTTTCGTGAACTGTTCAGCACATTCTATCGTAGCCTCACGATTCTGCCGAAACTCCGTCACCTCGCCCCGATCTTTTGCCTGCTCAAAGGAATAGGGATAGACCGGCGATTTTAACCCGTTCATATGCTCCTGTTTCATCTGCTCAAACTGACCAATGGAATAGGACTGTATATTTCCGCTCGTGCGGATCTGGTGCATCTCCATAATCTCACTCCGCGCCGTGTCAAATGTCATATCTCCAGTACCGATCTGACCGCCGTCATTCTCACGGAAATTACGATCATATATTGTATAATCCCAGCTCATATCATCGGCTCTCTGCATATGGAAATACATACCGCCGACTTTCAGCACAGCTTCGTCCGGCTCCCTCTCACGGATTTCTTTAATCCCCATTTCCGCCATCATTTCCCTGACATCGGAAATCGCTTTCTGCACTAATGGCTCACCGCGGAAATATCCGATATCGTTTATATCACTCGCCAGAACTCTGCCTCGTGACATGAGCGGAAACTGACCGTCATATTCACCGCCGTTTTGGAGATCAAATCCAATACCTTTTCCCATACCCGCATCATCAGGAATGCGCTGATAAATCTCCAATGCTTCGCGGAGAGTAAGCCCCTCATGAAATTCCCCATAGTTGGGATATTCCATACATTCCGCCGCATAGAAAGTCAGCGTTCCCTTTTGCTCCTGCTCTTTACTCAGTTTTGGAGCATCGTCGCTTGTGATACTCTTTTCTGGAGCGTTATGAGTTTCGTCTTTACTCATTTCTGGAGCATTTTCTTTTTCGATAATCATATCTGTATCATTTTCCTGCTCCAGTTTCGCCTCTTTCTCTTTGCTTAGTTCCCGCAGATGACCGTCAATCTCTGTGATCATGCTGTCAGCTTCGCGCCGGATAGTCTCAAGCGACGATTTCAGTTCTTTCATTTCCTGTCCGGAACTCCATCCGGCAATATATCCGAAAGAGTATTCGCTGGTGTCCAGTTTATAATACTGACAAACCGCGTAAGCGACGCTTTCTGCCTGTACCTCTCTGGTGCGCTGATCCACTTTAATCCCGTTTTCCGCTTCCAGCATATCCACATCATGCAGACGGGAGTGAGCAATTTCATGGATAGCAGTCTTTACGTTCTGCGCCTGCGCCATGCCCTCGCGGATTGCAATCCGCTTATCAACCTGATGGTAATAGCCATGCGAACTGCCATTGATTTCTTCAAAAGCAATCGGCACTTTTGACGTGCGTTTGAGCGCTTCAAAAAACTGATCGTAAGCCTCCACGGAATCCGTCAAGTCATGGACTTCCAATTCCGGAAGTGGCTTGCCGTCTGTCTGGCTGACATCAAACACGGATGCGACTGTGAACCTTGGACGCTGCACAGTCACGGTTTCCTTTAACGGCTCCCCAAATTCATCCAGAACCGGCTTTTTTGTCTCTGGATCAAGTACATCCCGTTCGACCTGTACCTTGTAAGGCGCAGGCGCAATGATCTTGATGGATTTTTCATCCTTCATCACATGACGCCCGAATTTTTTCTGCCACGCCCCGTAGCCGGCCACCAAAGTGGCGTCCGGCTTCTGCATGGCGATAAGCAGGGTATTGGAAAAACTGTAATTATGGAACTTCGACATGGTATTCAGATATTCCTTATACGTCTCACTGTCAAATAAATCTTTCAGTCCCTGCTCCAGCTTTTCCGTGATTGCTTTCAACTGTTGCTGCTGTTTATTTTCTGCCAATTACAATACCTCCTCATTCTGTTTTGCATGGATACGGGTATCCTCGCCGGATGACCGCACCATTTTCTTCATTTGCTGTAATTTCTCCATGACGGAACCCTTTCCGGCAGGACGGTCAGCCGACAACTTTTCTTTTGAACCGCTGTCTATTTCCGCATCCCTGTTTCCGGAACCGTCGTCCATATTCAGGAGCGCATTTAATTCTGTCAGTCGTTCTTCCTTTGTCCGAAGCTCGTCTGCCTGTGTGAACGGACGCTTTACTTCCTCTTTTGCACTTTCCATCTGCCCCTGAAGCGTTTCCAGCCGTTCTTCCGCTTTTTTCAACTGCGCGGGGATGTTTTCAATCGCATTGTTAATCCTCGTGATATTTCCCGACGGGTCTGCGCCGATTTCCACCTTATGAGTAGCCTGCCCTTTCAGCGAAAGTTCAAATTTGTTCTCAAAGGCATCGAAGCGGACACTCAGACCGAATCCGGCATAGTTGCCGATCTGCCCCTCTTTCTGGATAGCCTTCATTCCGGAGCAAGCCGCAATGATCGCCTGTCCTGCTTCCTTGCGGTTCGTATACACCTTTCCGGCGATCTGCAAAGTAAAATCCTCCGCGCTTTTCGGCAGACAGCTTTCCGCCATCATCTGGTCTGATTTCAGAGCCGTGATCCGCTCCGAAGTAGCTGCGATCATTTTCGGGAAATTCACGCAGATATCATCCTCCAGACGGTAGCGCTGGCTGTCATAATTTGATTTCAACAGGCGCAGTTTCGCAACCTGGATATCCAGATCCATTTTCTCTTTGATATAGGGATTGCCGGTCGCAAGCGCCTTGACCTCCGCATAGGAGAGTGCCGCTTCATCAATATCATCCGCGCTCCTCACCGGAGATTTACTCGTCATGATCTGCGAGATAAAGCGCTGTTTGTTTTCCAGCAGCTGCCATGAATAGGCGTCAAAAGTACCTTTTGTGATATAACGGTAAATCTGTACCTCACTGTTCTGGTTTCCCTGCCGGATGATTCGTCCTTCCTGCTGTTCAATGTCAGACGGCTTCCACGGTACATCAAGATGGTGGAGTGCAATCAAATGATCCTGCACATTCATACCGGGACCCATCTTCGCAGTAGAGCCGAGCAGCACACGCACCTGTCCGCTCCGGACTTTTGCAAACAGTTCCGCTTTCCTGACTTCCGTATTTGCTTCATGGATGAAGGCAATCTCCTCTGCAGGAACGCCCTTTGAAACCAGTTTGCTTCTGATGTCCTCATAAACATTGTAAGAACCGTCACCCTTCGGCGTAGAGAGATCACAGAACACAAGCTGCGTCGTCTTATCGGCTTTTCCCTCCTCCCAGATTTTTAATACATTCGACACGCAGGCATTGGTCTTACTTCCTTCATCATCCGGCAAAAGATCATTGGTAAGACGCTGATCCAGCGCAAGTTTTCTGCCGTCCGATGTGATTTTGAGCATATTGTCGATGGTGGAATCTACCCCGCCGCCGCGCACAACTTCTGCGCGTTCTCCAAGGGCGGCAACCATTTCTTTTTGCTCCTCACTCGGTTCCAATACCACATCCGTATACTTCGCTTCCGGAACCGGAAGTTTCAGCATATCAGCGGTCTGGATATCCGCAGCCTCTTTGAACACGGACAATAATTCCGGAAGATTAAAAAAGCGGGCAAACCGTGTTTTTGCACGATAGCCCGTTCCTTCCGGCGACAATTCCACGGCTGTGACTGTCTCCCCAAAGGTTGAAGCCCAGCTGTCGAAGTGTCCCAGCCCCATTTCCTGAAGCCTGTCATACTGCAAATAGCGCATGCCCGTGTATAACTCTGTCATACTGTTGGAAATCGGCGTCCCTGTTGCAAAGGTGATGCCTTTCCCTCCTGTCAGTTCATCCATATACCGGCATTTTGCAAACATATCGGAGCTTTTCTGTGCTTCGGTCTGCGCCACGCCCGCAATGTTCCTCATTTTGGTGTAGAGGAATAAATTTTTATACGAGTGGCTCTCGTCCACAAACAGCCGGTCAACGCCCAACTGCTCAAACGTTACCACATCATCCTTACGGCTCTGGTCATTGAGCTTTGCCAGCCTTACCTCCAGTGTCTTTCTGGTTTTCTCCATCTGTTTCACTGTAAAATTCGCGCCTTCCTCGCCTTTCGCCTCCTCGATCTGATAGACCAGTTCGTCGATCTGAACCATAATCTGCTGTTTCTGGCGTTCCATCGAAAGCGGGATGCGCTCAAACTGGGAATGACCGATAATCACCGCGTCATAATCTCCTGTGGCGATTCTTGCGCAGAACTTCTTCCGGTTTGCAGGCTCAAAATCCTTTTTTGTTGCCACAAGGATATTCGCGCCTGGATATAGTTTCAGGAAATCGCTTCCCCATTGCTCCGTCAGATGGTTCGGGACTACAAATAGAGATTTCTGGCATAACCCCAGGCGCTTTGATTCCATTGCGCCTGCAATCATTTCATAGGTTTTTCCTGCGCCGACACAGTGCGCCAGCATGGTATTATCCCCATAGAGCTGATGCGCCACCGCATTCCTCTGGTGCGGACGCAGGGTAATCGTCGGATTCATGCCGGGGAAAGTTAAGTGCGAGCCGTCATATTCGCGGGGACGGATGCTGTTAAAACGCCTGTTGTACTCCCCAACGAGATCTGTCCGCCTCCTCTGGTCATTGAAAATCCATTCCTTGAACGCAGATTTAATCGCGTCCTGTTTCTGCTGCGCCAACGTAGTCTCTTTTTTATTCAGAACCCTCCGTTCTTTTCCGTCCTCCTCCACGGTATCAAATATCTTCGTGTCCCGAAGATTCAGTGCATCCTCCAGCAGCCGATACGCATTTGCACGGTCTGTGCCGTAAGTCATTCTGACAAGCACATTCCCATAGTTGTCCCTGCTTTTGCCGCTGATATTCCATTCTCCTGTCGTCGGAGAGAACCTTACATCAATGTCCCTGCCTAGCAGATACCGCGGCGTGTGGAACAGTTCGCCCATAAACTGGGTAATATACTCCGGCTTGATCCATGTTGCACCCAGACGGACTTCAATCTCTGACGCCTCCAGATCTTTCGGCTGCACCTTTTCCAAAAATGATACATTGACCGCGTAATCCGGATTGTTCTCTGCAAATGTCCTTGCTGTTTCCAGCTTCTGACGCACGTTCCCAGACAGATATTCATCCGCCGTTTCATAGCGCTCTGTCAGCGGATTCTTAAAGATCACGCCGTGCAGTTCCTCTAGGATTTCTTCCTGCGGTTTTCCGGTCAGTTCCTCCATAAACGGGAGATCGACCCCCGCACGCTCCCCAAGCGATACTGCCAGTGCTTCGCTCGAAGTATCTACATGGGTAACGGCTTCTGCTTTCTTAATCGTCCGGCGGGAAAACATATCCGCTTTCCGCTCCAGATTGCCCTGCTCGTCCACAACTTCCAATGAGCAAAGCAGGCAATAGCTGTTGTCCTGATTGAACGCTCTTTTATTCGCAGTATTGCTGATAATGCCATATTTTGAAGTAAAATTGTCATAAAGCACGTTCAGTTTACCCTGAAGCGCAGTGATTTCTCCGTCGCTTCCTTCGTTCATCTGACAGTCAATCAGTTCCCTCGTACAGTCTCGGATCGCCACCATGCCTTTTACCCGCTCTGCTGTAGCAGCCGGAAGATTTACCTTGTTCATCACAGAATTTTCTCTGTAATAAACATCGCCGTCTACTACCGTATAGGAGAAGTTTTTCACGGACGGATCAGCCGGAATGCTGACAGTATCTTCCTCCAGATCAGTATCCGGCATCTGCACCTGTTCCATTGTCCCCTGAATGTGCTGCATCGCTTCCGCAAGCTGTTCTCCAAGGTCAGCGCCAGGAATCGGCTTTACGGTACACTCCAGCTTGCCGTACTGGGTATTTTCTTCTGTCAGTTCTCCAAGCACCATTTCCGGATGGCTGGCAAAATACTGGTTGATCGTATAGCCCTGCTCACTTTTTCCAAGCTGCACCCACTCCGGCATTTCTGTCGTCGGCGCGTCGCGCTTCTGCAAAAACAGGATATCCGCAACGACATCCGTCCCAGCGTTCCGAGAGAACGCATTGTTCGGGAGCCTGACCGCACCCAGAAGGTCAGCGCGCTCCGCCAGATATTTCCTCACAGACGGATTTTGCTTATCCATTGTTCCGGCAGAAGTGATCACCGCCACCACGCCGCCAGGACGCGCCTGATCCAGTGACTTCGCAAGGAAATAGTCGTGTATCTGGAAGTTCAGCCTGTCATATTTCTTATCCTGCACTTTGTAGTTTCCAAACGGCACATTTCCAATTACGACATCAAAGAAATCATTGGGATACTCCGTCTTTTCAAAACCGTCCACCGTGATATCCGCTTTCTGATACAGCTGCTTTGCAATCCTGCCGGTAATGCTGTCCAGTTCCACGCCGTACAGACGGCTGTCCTGCATTCCCTCCGGCAGCATACCGAAGAAATTTCCGACGCCCATTGACGGCTCTAAGATATTGCCGCCCTGAAAGCCGAGATTCCCCAGCGTGTCATACATAGCCTTAATCACAGTGGGAGAGGTATAGTGCGCGTTCAGCGTGGATGCCCTTGCCGCCGTATATTCATCTGCCATGAGCGCATCTTTTAATTCCGTAAATTCATTCGCCCAGTTCGGCTTGCCCTCATCAAACGCATCCGGCAAGCCGCCCCAGCCGACATACTGTGACAGTATTTCCTGTTCCTCCGGTGAAGCGCTCCGTCCGGATGCTTCCAGTTCTTTCAGGAGATGAATCGCGTCCATGTTCCTGCGGAATTTTGCTTTCGCGCCGCCCGCACCCAGATCCATGTCCGTGATATGGAAGTTTGCCGGTTCATGAGCCGCCGCTGGTTCCTGTATGGTCTCCTGCGCTGGTTTCAGTTCTTCCTCCGGCAGAGAAAAATCAAATGTCTGCTGCTCCTCCACAAAGGACCGCACATATGCGGTACTCTCACTACGGAAGATAGGGAAACCGGAAGTCCCCTGGAAAGTCAGATCGCGCAGGCTGACTTTATCCGCCTGAAAATCTACAGCGTCAATCTGAAACTGCCGTCCCTCAATCTCCAGCTCCATCCCAATCGGAAGATAGTCTTTCCCGTCATATTCCAGCATGATCTGATGGGAACCATCCTCTGACTGCTCCATCAGGACAAGGCTTTGTCCTTTTGACCAGATTTTCTTTCCGTTAGCCACCCATGCCTCTGCCCGAAAACCGGTTACATCCATGCTGTCCCCGCTCTCAAGCTGCTTTGTCCGGATGTGGCTCCCCAGTATTTCAGAAACCGTATGCGCATCATCGCCGTAAAACTCAAAATATCCCTCATGCTCAAAACCGATCAGGACATTGACCTTATATTTCTGCCGAAGTTTTTCGTACTCCGCTTCATTCGATGCGTCTAATATCGGCGGCTGGTCAATATCTGAATCATCCCGCTGTCCCTGTTCCGGAAGCTCATTAGAATCGGCTTCCGCAGATACAGTTTCCTGCTCAGAATGTTCTGGTTCTGATTCACTCGCAGTCTCAAGTGTATTCTTGTTCTCTTCACGTTCCGACGCTTCCTCGCTCCCGCCAATTTCAGGCTGTTCATCAGCTTTTTCTTCCGCGCCATCTTCACGCTTACTTTCATTTGCAGGCACTTCCTGTGTATTTTCCAGTTCCTTTTTCTCTACCCAGTCCACAATCAGATGAGCG
Source organism: Lachnospiraceae bacterium (assembly GCA_021205565.1). Classification (GTDB taxonomy): domain Bacteria; phylum Bacillota; class Clostridia; order Lachnospirales; family Lachnospiraceae; genus RGIG6307. Next base: position 48,426 of record JAJPXG010000027.1, read on the forward strand.
TTCCGGATATCTTCTCCGACACGTTCATTTAATTCCGATATATCATAAGTATAAGTAAAGAGTGGATACTCCTGATTGCGCAGGAAGATACTGCTTCCATTATTTTCTTCCACGACATAAACGCCGTCCGGCAGATAAACCGCCGCGCCCTCCGGATACGCATAAACGACTGACATCTCTGCCGGATTCCTGCCGTCCGCAGCTGCTTCCACACTCAGCGAAATGCCGTTTTCCTTCGCTTTTTCTTCCATCTCCCGCGAAGGACGGAACAGAGAATAATCTCCGTCACGGAAAGCCACCATATCAGCGAATGTATTCTGCATCGCTTCATAATTCCTGTCGCTTTCCTCCATGCCGGAGAGGATAGATGACATGTCCTGAACAGCACCCGTGACCCAGTCTTTATCGTCCAGCTTCATGCGGACTGCACTTGCCACATCAAGAGATGTGATTCCCTCCGGAAGTTCCAGAGACGCGGTACTCCGGTTATAATAAAAGCTGGCTATCCTCTGAGAAAGGACAGATTTCTCGTAATCCGCAAAATGGTCTGCATCCTGCGGTTCCAGATATCTCCCTGTCAGAATCAGTTTCTCCGTCCGTTTCGCCGCATTCGCCCAGTTTAGAGTTACCGTTGCATTATATGGTTCATTCTGATAACTTCCCCTCGTGAGCCGGATACCCTTAGCATCATAATCTGCATGGCTGTTGTCCGCTCTGGAAATTGCATTGCTGTGTCCACCGGTTCCATAGCTCTCCTTCAGATAATCAGCTTTTTCCTTATCCGTATGGCTCTGGATAAAATAGGAATAAGCAGCAAGCCTGCTTCCAGAATAGGAACCGCCCCTGCGCAGGAACTGGTTAATTTCATCTTCTGTAATAAAATCCACATTTTCCCGCATTTTCTCGATCTTTGACTGCGGAAATACAACTGGCTCCGCTGTCAGATTGGAGAGCCTTTGCAGAATATCCTCCGGATTGTGGAAAGGGAAACGCAGCAGATTCCTGTTTTCCTCATACTCCATAACAAAGTTTCCAAGCCCCTGTAGGGTATCAGAAAGGAATCCCTCATTCGCAAGCATCCCCGCGATCCGCTCCGTGGAAGCCGGAAAACCGCCTTCAAACAGTAAATCGTCCATAAAGAATTTACCGTCTGTATCCTGCCTGAGATACCATAAGGACGCAGCCAGTTCCGACCTCTCATTCAGGAGCGCCTGGTCCAGTACGACCTGCGGTGCGAAAGCCCCTGCGGATAAAAGTTCTTTCGTCCGTCCGGCTGCCTGTTCCCATGTCAGGGTAAGCGCATCCTCCTTAAACCGTGCCTCCTCTCCGGCAGCAATCTTCAATCCGTCCTCATCGAACCATACAGAATACTGCTTTCCATCGACTTGAAGCCCCATGCCGCCCCAACGATACTCGTTCTGCATAAAAGCAGCATCATCGCCAGCCGATAACATAAAATGAGCGGCAATCCGTAAGACACCCTGCCTTTGATTGCCGCCCATGCGAAGCACTTCATCTACTACCGAAATAGGGACATTGCCCTCAAAAGAAATACCGGACAGGCTCTGACTGTCCGGCATCTCACTTAGCTGTAAACCAGCTCTGTCATTATGATCTCTTCCGCGCGGTTCTGAATGTTCTCCATTCTCTGAACCCAAAGGATCTGATCCTCGGCTTTCAGCTTCTCGTTCACTCCCTCGCTGTCTGCCATCTGTTTCACCAGAAGTTCCATTCTCCCGTCCGCTGTCCGATCGATCTCCAGCAGATGCTCCGTCAGTTTCCCGCTCAGGAGCAGCCCCTGATACAGTCCGCTCTGATGCTCCTTTAGATAATTCTTCCTCATCCGTCCGTACCGCCCCAGCGGTTTCTTCGGTGCTTCCTCTATCGTCAGGTTCGGAATCAGAAACTCCCCTTTGTTCGTGTACTCCATTGCTGTCGCTTCTCTCATCTTCATTCGCTCCCTTCATTTTACTTTCACGCGTTAATTCGCTAAATTCATTGTAGATCGGCTTTTGATTTTTTTCAACCTGTTCCAGCGATTCTTTTCGATTTTTTTGATATTCCCTTGTCCGGAGCATTCGCCCGATATCCGAAAGCATCGGCTCTGCAATCTCCGTGACCGCCGTTCCTAACTGGGAAAGGGAAGCAGTTGTGCTGAAATCTGTAATAAAGTTAAAATAATCTTCCTCAAAATAATCCCTTACATTCAGCTCACAGCGGGAGAGGAGCATATAAAAAATGCTTTCCTCCATTGTAGAAGCGAGACGAAAACGGAGGTTCAGATCATCCAAGTCTTCCAGAAAACTTCCGTCAATCGCATAGGCCAATCTGTCCACATATTCATCCAGATGATCCCTCACTTGTTCTTCCGCCGCTTCCCGCAGTGCATCAACCACATTCTGGGATGACACCGATTCATACCGTTTCTGCAAATGCTCCGCCAGAGCGTCATGATCCTCAGCCTTTAACTCCCAAAGATAAGGATCGCGGGCATCCCTTCCCCTGTGCGTGTCCGATACGTCAAAAACATATTTGAGCCTCGGCCAGTCAGAGGAATCGTCAATCAGGGCTATTCCTTTCGCCCCGCGGTTCACCCATCTGCCCATACGGTTATTCCACAGTTCCAGGGACGCACAGGCTGTCGCGTCCGGCCTCTGCGCATGAATCAGCATCTGGTCTTTAAATGGATACTTATACAGTCTGGAAGCCGTATCCAGATAATCCATCCAGTCATATCCGCTTCGGGAAATATTTTTTGCGGTTTCCTCCGCCAGCGCGCTGATCTTCTGATATTTACTCGCCATTTAACCTCCAATCTTCCGGAGCGGTTTTCCCCGCTCCGGATATATTTATTTGTTGCAGTTTATTATGATTTTTTCTGACGCTTTCCTTTGCCGGAATTGTCAAATTCCAGATGGTAGTTGACATACTGTCCTGTATCTTCCATAACAAGCGTCGCGTCAAAATTCTTTCCGGTCTTTGCAGAATACAATCCGCTCATCCTGACCTTTCCGGTTTTCAAAAGGCTTTCGGCTGACTTTTTATTGATTTTCTTTTTCATGCCGGTGAGCCACTTTGATTCTTTCCAAATACAGAATTTGCATTCCCTGTTGGAACAGTAGAAGTTCTTCTGCCCCTCATAGACCGGTGAACCGCAGCGCGGACACACGCCCACCTGTTCTTTCTGTGCTTTTGCCTTGCTGAAACGCTGCCGCTCGGAATCCGGCAGAGTATCATACTTATCCACAAGTTTATCCACCATCTCCGTAATATCAGAAAGAAATGCTTCCGGTGAAACCTCCCCTCGCTCCATACGCATCAGTGTATTTTCCCATTCCGCAGTCAGCTTCGGGGATTTGATATCCTCCGGCAGGACCGCAGCCAGATTTTTTCCTGCTTCTGTCGGAATCAGCTGTTTTCCCTTTCGTTCGGCATAACCCGACCTCACCAGCTTCTCGATCATGGAAGCTCGTGTTGCCGGAGTACCCAGTCCTTTCTTTTCCGTATCTTCATCGAAACTCTCATTTCCGGCAGTCTCCATTGCGGACAGGAGCGTATCTTCCGTATAAGATTTCGGCGGCGATGTGAAATGCTCGCTCTTACTCGCCTTAACGGGAGAGAGTACCTGGCCTTCCTTTACGTCCGGCAGGACGGCATCCTCCGGTTTCTTCTTATCTGCGGATTTCAGCCTGCTGCGGAAACTATCCTCATACTCTTTAAAGCCCTGTTCCAAAACCACCTTGCCTTTCGCGGTAAATTCATAGCCCCCGCATTCCACAATAATCTCTGTCTCTAGGAAAAGCTGTTTGCCTGCCGTTGCACATAAAAGCCTCTGCGCGATCAGCTGAAGGATATCCCTTTCGCCGTTCGTGAGAGAAGATAAATCCTGTTTTGTAATTTCCACAGTCGGGATAATTGCATGATGGTCAGAAACCTTTGCATTGTTAATCACCCGCTTCACATCCGGCGCGGACTTCATCGTATAGCCAAATACCTCACATACCGATGCAGCCATTTTTGCGGCTGTCTCTTCCATATCTTCTGTCAGAAACTGGCTGTCTGTCCGCGGGTATGTGACCAGTTTCTTTTCATAAAGGCTCTGCGTATAATCTAGCGTTTTCTGTGCTGTGTAGCCGTAATAACGGTTGCTTTCGCGCTGCAAGGTTGTCAGGTCATAAAGTTTCGGCGGACTGACCGTCTTTTCTCCGGAGGTTACAGAGATCACCTTTGCTTCACTGCCGTTGCAGGCTTCAAAAACAGCATCGGCTTCTTTCTCATCAAAGATTTTCTCTTTTGCGGCCTCCAGACCGCCGCCGGTCAGATGCACGTTATAATATTTTTCTTTCACAAAGTTTTTGATCTGCCCGTCCCTCTCCGTGAGCATCGCAAGGGTAGGCGTCTGCACCCTGCCGACTGTCAGGCGTTCATTATAAAGCGTAGTGAAAAGCCTTGTGACATTGATCCCCACCAGCCAGTCCGCTTTAGAACGGCAGAGCGCAGCGGCATACAGGTTATCATATTCACTGCTGTCTTTCAGATTTTCAAAACCTTCACGGATTGCCGTATCTTCCATAGAACTAATCCACAGGCGCTTAAACGGTTTCTTACAGTCTGCCTGATGGTAGACCAGACGGAAGATCAACTCTCCCTCGCGTCCTGCATCTGTTGCACAGACCAGCTCCGACACATCCTCACGGGACATCAGGAATTTCAGAATCTCAAACTGATTTTCTTTGTCCGGCGCGACCTCCCATTTCCAATTTTCCGGCACGAGCGGCAGATCCTCCCTGCGCCATTTCTTCAATCGTTCATCATAGGCATCCGGCTGCGCCAGCCCGACCAAATGGCCGACGCACCACGAGACGAGATAACCGCCTCCCTCCAGATAGCCGTCATTTCTTTTATAAGCGCCCAGCACTTTCGCAATAGACTGGGCAACGCTCGGTTTTTCTGCAATTACAAGCTGATACATATTTTCAATCTCCTTCATCATTCAATTTTTCTAATCTTCCATGCAACACATAGCGCGCATCCTGAAACGAATACGCACAGGTGGAAAGTGTTACTATGCGGTCATCCGTAGTCAAACGGATATTCGCTGTAAAATCTGATTTCCCGCTGACCTCCCGCATCCATTCTGCGAATTCATGCGAATCGGAAAAGCGCATGATATAAGCGGAGGAATCGGCAGTCGTCGTATATCCGGCAAATAGTTCAAGCCGGTATTTGCTGTCCCCGACTGTCAGATACATGACCGGATGCGCTTCATAATATTCCTGCTTGGCATACTGGATCAGGCTTGCGAACATCTTGCCGCTTGCCATATGATGCCCGTAGATAATGGTATTTTCGTCCGAAAAATCATCATTGTTATTACAATCAATGAACAGGCATCCGTTCCGGTTATAAGTGCCGTCTGCAAGGTGGTACAGGTAATACTCATTGTCCGTTCCCTGTACAACCGGATAATTGATCACGGTATCAGGGCTGTAAAGCCATGCCCCGATATCCGTATTGATCTCTGCCAGCGCAGTAAAATCCACAACCGGCAATGCTGCTTCCTCATCTGCATCCGTTTCACTTTCCGAGACAGCCGAAGCCGGACTTTCGTCCGGCTCCTCACTATCTGTTACTGCCATCTGTGCAATCTCCTCATACAAATCATCACCTTCTTTGTATTCCAGCTCTGTATAAAAGATTTTTCCAGCAAAAAAAGCCGCGACGCCGAGACAAACCAATGCCAAGGCAAACGCGGCTTTCCCACGAAATGCAGTTTTCATATCAATCCTCTTTCTTACGGCGATACAAAGCATATCCTCCGAATGCTAATGCAGCAGCTCCGGCAATTCCGGCAATCACCGCCCACAAAAGGACATTGGAATTATCTCCTGTTTTCGGCCCGTCAGACGAAGCAACCGTTGTCGTACCGGAAGTGGTTTCAGGCTCATCATTTTTGCTCTCCTCAGTTGTTGTCTCTTCCAGCTCGTTAGTCATAACCACTGACACCACCTGTCCGTCCTCCGTGATGGAGAACTCATACATGCTATCATCAATTTTATATCCTTCCGGAGCGTCAAATTCCTGATAATAATAGGTGCCGAATTCCAGTTCAAACTCTGCCACGCCGTTTTTATCGGTATAACCTTCTGCTATCACGGTTTCCCCATCAGCCGCATAAATACGGAATCCGGCATCCGGAAGCAGTTTTTCTGTATCGGCATCAATTTTCGAGATCACCAGTTTGCCTGAAATTTTAGTATTGGACATGTCCACGGATAACTCCTGACCATCCTCGGTAATGCTGAACGCATACGGTGTTTCATCAAGCACATATCCTTCCGGAGCTTCATATTCATATACAGTGTACTCGCCGTATCGAAGATCAAATGTCACTGTTCCATCTTCTCCGGTCACACCCTCTGCAACAGTGTTGCCCTCGGAATCACACACACGGAAGCCAGCGCCAACAAGTTTTTCTCCGGTTTCAGTATCCGTCTTGCAGACAGTGATTTTACCCATCATCACCTGATCAGCAAATCCAACACCGGCTTCATTTTCAATAGATACAAGCTGACCGTCTTCCATTATGTCAAACGCATACACGTTTTCATCCAGAAGGAAGCCCTCTGGAGAGACCGTCTCTTTCAACAGATAACTGCCGTAACGAAGCCCGTCCATGCTGTAAACTCCATCCTCATACTCTGTCATTTCGCCAAGAAGCGTATCAGTTTCCGCATCCAGCTCGCCGTTTGCATCCACATCCGCGTAAACCTCGAAGACAGCACCCGTCAGATGGTTATCCGGATAGTCCTTATCTACCTTAGTCAGCGTGACGCTTCCCATAATCGGATAATTGATGACCTTAAGGCCGATCACCTGCTCATCATAAGTTATCGACACAAAATGACGGGCATCAGAACGCACGTAACCCTCCGGAGCTTCCAGTTCCACAACAATATAGTCTCCATACGGGACATCCTCAAAGGCAAAATAACCGTCCTCATCAGATACTGCCGTGACAATAGCATTATCCTCAGTAAGCTCCTCCGTTCCTTCAAAAAACAGACCGAAAACTGCACCTTCCATGCCATGTTCCTCGCCGTCTGCATTTTCATCGTTAACCTTATAGCCCTCAATCCGACCGTACTTCAAATCATTTTCAATGGTCTCACCGTCATTTAACACAATGGTCTGTACGGCGGTATCCTCTCCAACGTATTCAAAGTCCGCTTCATACACAGCATCATCTAAGATGTAATGCTCGTCTGTTGTAAGCTCTTTGACATAATAGCTTCCAAATGGCAGATCAGATTCAAAAGTCACATTTCCATTTTCATCGGCATATGAAATTTCCAGCAGACCGTCCGCAGGAATCACACTTCCATCCGCAGCCGTAATTTCCTCTTTTGCATAAAGCCCGAAAGAAACGGCTGTGATTTCACCATTCATACCAAGCTCATAAAGCTCGTTCTGTTCCATGTTCTTTACCAACGAAAGCTGGAGCTTCTGCCTGTCATTGACAAAACCGGCTGACGCAGAAGTAACGCTTACCTCCTGTCCAGCATAGGTCAGCTCGACCTCAATCGTTTCCCCGTTCAGCACATAACCATAAGGCGCTTCTGTCTCCACCACATAATATTTTCCGAGATACAACTCTCCTGTAGCGGCAGTTCCGTCCTCTCCAGTCGTAATCTCTGCAACAATATCGCCTTCCTGTGCGCGTACTGTACCGTCGCCAGTCACGATGTCCTCTGCCGCAATGACCTGATAAACAGCGTCGGCGAGATTCCGCTCCTCGTAAACTGCGGAATAAACCGGATTGAGAATGCCCCAGTTTCCTTCCTTATCAAGAACTCCTTCCTCGCCAGTCACATTCACAGATGTGAAAACCTCGCCGGACTTTGTGACTGTGATGGTTCCTTTCTGGGCAGTATCATAAGCAGTCACAGTAATAACATTCAGCCCCTCCAGTTCCTCATTGTCTTTGGTTGTAACTGTAAAGAGAATCGGCGTGGAATCCAACACATAACCGTAAGGTGCCTGTACTTCAACCAGTGTGTACTCACCGGCATCAAGCATTTGTGGTGTAATCAGATAACCATCCTCACTTACATAAAACGTATCAATGGTTGTCAATGTTGGATAGGTATAGCTCATGGAAACCTTATCGCCATTAGCATCATAGATTTCAAAGCCTGCCCCTGTAAGGGGGATTGTTTTTCCAGTCTCCGCATCTGCCTTCACCACCTTAATATAGGCAGTATACGGCGCATTGTTGAGCAGATACTTATAGGTTTGCCCGTCCTTAGCGATATAAACGGTGAAATCCTCCATGAATTCTGCCTCGTCTTTCCCTGCGGTCTGGTGAACAGTATAAATACCATACGGCAGGTCTTTGGTCTCCGCAAAACCGTCAGCATCGCAGACAAGAATGTCTCTCTCTGTCTCTTTTGCATTGTCATAATTTCCTGCGGATGTCAGGTAAACCTCAAACTCGGCTCCTTCCTCCGGTGTCTCAATCTGCGTGGAACCATCATCAGAATGTTTGATGATGGATATCTTTCCTTTGATGACCTGTTCATAAGAATCCACTTCCGGCGCAGCATTAAATTCCACTGTATAATTTTCCGCTTCTGCTCCGACATGATACTCATTTTCATCCAGAAGATATCCTTCAGACGGAGTGATCTCCTTCACAGTCCATGTGTTGTCACACACATAATATTCTGTCGTGAAGCTGCCGTTCTCATCTGTGGTATAGGTATCTACCAGTTCTCCATCGTGGTAAATTCCATAAACGGCACCAGCCAGAGTAGCGTCGCCCTGTGCATCACCGGTCTCAATATCACTTTTGATTACAGTCACATTGAATTTTTTCAAAATATTCTCGACGGTTGCTCCTGTAACTTCATTCCATTTAACCGTTACGGTCTGATCTTCGGGAATCACATAACGGACTGCCGTGTCTGTCTCTTCCAGAGTGTAACCGGAATCTCCGGCAATCAGGACATCCTCAAATGTTGCTACTCCGGTGCTGTTCGTAGTCGCATAAAGATCCACCTTTGAACCGCTCGCGCTGGTTCCGTACAAATGGAACGACATCCCCTCTGTAAATCCGTCCTCTGAAGTCTTGGACACAGATAAATCGCCACGTTTCAGCGTGTTATGAAATGTCACAGTCGCTGTTTCACCGGACTTAATCGTTACTGTTTTGGCATCCTGCGTCTCATAATAAGATGCAACGGATTCTGTCACGGTGTAAGTCCCTGGAACCATGCCCTCCACGGAAACTTCCCCGTTCTCATCTGTTGTAACAGTCTTACTGTAATCGTCGCCTTTGATTGTCATCTTTATCCCAGATACGACACTGTCCTCACTGGTTTTTACAAGTTTCAGTGTTCCTCCAGGTGTGCTTACTTTAAAGCTCGCGGTCACACTGCCCACACTGGTCACGCCCGTCACCACATCCTGTAGAGAGGTGCTTCCGTAAGGAACCAATACCGCGCTCGCGGAAATATTCGATGATTTAGACAGTGTGATTGTCGCGTCACTGGAAATATAAGAATCCGAAGTCAGCGTGATCGTGCTGCCGGACTTACTGATTTTTATGCTGCTGTCGCTGGATGTCGCGGTATACCCGCTTAACACTCCATTACTGTCGGTTATAGACAAAGTATATTTCCCGTTCTTCCATGACATCTCATATGTGCTGCCATCCGCGAAACTGGGTGTAACACTCCATGATTTCATAGCACTCTGGATAGCCTTATAATTGGCTGCTATCTCACTGTTCGCGCCATTTTTGCATAAGGCATTGTAGATACTGTTGTCAGTCACAGTATAGGTTTCCGCATTACGATATCCGCATACAATTTCCCAGATGATCATCTGAGTTGCCAGATGCTTTGCGTCTCCGGAACCGGTCAGATTGTCGGCATTACCGGGTTTCCCGAAGGCAAGTGCCATCTTAATTGCATTCTGTTTCGCACTTCCAAGATTATTCCATGCTTCAGAAGCATTAGCGGTTAAGGTATCACCAGAGTGAAGGCTTTCACCTGGTTCAATACAATAGGCTTCCTCACCGTCTGCATAAATCTGTGTCGCAGCTTTGCCGGAACCGCCGTCTGTTCCGTGGGTTCCGGTGAAGGAATCCTGATACAGAATCTGAGAACCGTCAGATTCATAAAGATACGCAAAGGTAATTTTCGCGGTAGAACCAGCGGCATATGCACCCGTCGGAACCAGACCGATCAACGTAACTGCACTCATTAAAACTGCCGCAGCACGCTTTAATTTTCCTTTCAATTTGCCCATTTACATTCCTCCTTATTTTTTCTATGGACTATAAAATTTGCTGATAATAATAAAAAAAGAGCTTCGCTGTTCTAAGGCGGAACTCCTGTGGAATATTTATCCATATTCAATTATTCTTCATCCTCCGCATCATCGAGATCTACAAACTCAATCTCTTCCTCATCCTCGTTTTCATACTCTTCATCATCATAAAATTCCATATCCTCGTCCACGCTGGAACCGTTCTTTCCAGGTTTGATTTTCAGGAAGTAATAACCACCTGCTACAGCGCCGCCGATTACAACAAGGACAATCAGAATCAGAAGAGAACTGGAAACGCCCGAACCGGATTCTTCCAGCGTTTCCTCTGCCTCGGTATCCGTTTCTGCTTCCTCTTCCGTGACAACTTCCTCAGATTCCGCGTCTGTTTCCTCAGTCTCTGTTATTTCCGTTGTCTGGCTGTACGCTTCCTGTTCCTCCTCATCCATCAGAGCCATCAGATCGGATTCGTCCACCAGATTTAAGAAATACACATTTTCCTCATCAGAGCTGCGGTCAATGATAAGATAAAAATAATTTCCGCTCTTTGTAGTAACGGTAATAAACTCCATTGCTTCGCTGTCCTCCTCGGAAAGATCGTCCACCAGCGTCAGGTTCCCATCCGGCGTGAGCGAACCGCCGGTTGTCCCCTCGGTTTCCTCTGATTCCGTCTCCGAAGAATCTGTTTCCTCCGCTTCACTGATTTCCTCTGTTTCGCTCTCTGTCTCCTCCGGTTCATTATCAAGGGTTTCCTCCACCGTCACGCCGGATGTTTCCGTATCCCCGTCCGCATAGGCGAACACGCTCATTGCACTCCCCATCAACAGGGTCATGGAAAGAGCCAGAATTGCTCCGGCTCTCAAAAACTTATTTTTCTTACTGTTCCTCATGTTCCATTTCCTCACTTTCCTTTTTCTTCTCCTCAGCGGAGGTTTTCATATCCTGCACCATGCGAAGTACCTCCAGTACGTCCCCGCCCTTTTCCTGCATACTGCGGATCTGGCTGACAATCTCCTCGTCTACCAGCTGGCGCTCCTTATCCTTCTGGGTCTTGAGATACTCCTCAAGCTCCCTGATTTTTTTCTCCGTCTTGCGGATTTCTTCTCTAACTTTGTCTATCTTCTTATTCAATTCCTACCTCCTATGGTAATCTGCCGAAGCAGAGAAAATGCTGCTGCCAGTAGCTCGTCTCTATGGATGTATACTGGATCGGGTTTCCGCAATGGATCATCATCCCGTTTCCTACATAGATACCCACATGGCTTGCTCCTGACGTGTTATAAGTTTTTTCAAAAAATATCAGATCTCCAGGCTGCGCTTCCGATTCTGATACATAAGTACAGATGCCCATCAGACCATTTGCCGTGAGCCGTCCGTAATTCCATCCGACGCCACAATGATTGATCACATAGGATACAAAACCGGAACAGTCAAAGCCGGAAGTCGGGCTGTAGCCGCCCCAGACATACGCCATTCCAAGATACTTTTCTGCTTCTGTGATCATCGCCGCGAATTTTTCGTCGCTGAGCGCCTCCGCAGGGATTTCATAGGAAATACCGCCGCCTGCCACATTTCCGGCAGTGATGGTTTCCCCAAAAAGATCTGAGCGGTTTCCAAGGCTCGCCTGATAAATCTGGTAGAGGGATAGCTGGTTCTCATTCAGATTGCTCTGCGCAATCGCATCCAGCCCCTGATTTGTAACCTGAATATTCAGGACATACCACTCATATTCTTCCTCTTCCTCCCATGTTGTCGTTTCTCCGGTGTCCGGATCGGTGGAAGAGTGCGTGACCGTCCTTGTCCGTATCTCCACTTCATCCCACACACTCATGGAAAACTGTTCAGAGAACAGCACTGACAATTCGCTTTCTACATCTTCAATCGTGAAATTTCCGTATCTGGCAGTCAGATAGGAGATCAGCGCATAAGAATCGTGTGTAATCTCATCTACCTGATAACGGTATTCGTCATAGCCAGGGTAGTCTGATTCTATGCTGTCCACCTGAGCCTGCAACGCTTCCTCCATCTCCGTATATGCCGCATCAGCCGCCAAAATATCATCATCAGAGCTAAGATAGGTGGATTCCATAACTGCGCCTCCGGTCTCAGCTATCATGGAGCCGAACGTGCCGAGGCTCCCGATAAACATAATCAGCACTAATCCGGCAAAACACGCCGCCGCGATCCCTGCATAATGCTTTCTGGCGAAACTCGATACCGCAGTCTTTGCTTTCTCCGCGCCCTTCGTAAACGCTGTCACAGGAGCCGCTGCTGTACTCGTCATGCTGACCGCTTCCGCACCGTTCCTCGCTGCTTTATAAGCCGCCGCATACCTCCTTTTGATCTCCCGTTTTTGCTGCCGCTTCCGGACTTTACTCTTTTTGATCTCCGGATTTTCTTCCACGGACTTTTCAAAGAGAAGTCTCGTGTTAGCCTGTTCCGCACGGTGTTCCAGCTTCTGAACTTTTTTCTGCTGCGCCAGCTTTGGGTTATGCCTGCCGACCGTACTTCTCGCCATCCGTCCGGCTCCCTCCGCAACCAGCTCCGTCCTGTGCGCCGATTTCACGCCGAGGTTCTCATCCTCTGCCTGATAGATTTTGCTGTGAACCTTTCCGGTCACAGTCGCGGCAGCTTTGCCTCCGGCTGCTTTCCCAAGACTTCCGGCTTTTGCTGCCGCGCCCTTCACGCCAGAGACAGGCACAAGCTCATCATCAAAACGCAGGCGGGTTTTTGCTTTACCTTTTTCTTCATCGTAAATACGCTGCTTTTTGATCTTGCGTTTTCTGGTGTACTGTTTTTCCTGTTCTTTCTCCAGCCGTGCATTCGCCCTTGCAGATTTTTCTTCAAGTTTGGAACGCTTCTGGGACTTAGCCCCAGACGAAGCGGATTCATTGGAGGCTGCTTTTTCTCCTCTGTGGCTTTCTTTCTCGCCGCGAAAGGCAGTGTCCCGCCTCGGTTCAGCACCGGAAGCAGCATCCATATCCGCATGACTGTCTCTTTCCGGCTCTCCATCATCTGTGAATTCCGTGTTTTCCTGAATAGGGCGGTTTCCCCGTGTTCTTTTGCCGCCATCAGAAAGGGAGCGGTCTTTACCGAAATAATCTCTTTCTTCCGGCACCGCTCCCTGAGTTTCTTCTGCCGCTCTGGAACTGACCCTTTCCGAACTTCCTTTTGTCAGGTTTTCCTCCACCAGTCCGTCACGGGTATTTTTCTGGACTACCTTATCCCGCGCTCCCAACTGCAAATCATCACGCATCGCCGATCACCTCCTCCCTTTCCGCTGCATATCAGGCAAGGCTAATCAGATCCGCATTATCCCAACGGCTAAACACATCCTCGGAAAGACCTGCGTTCGCTTCGACAGCATCCTGGACAATTTTATCCGGTACTGACTGCCCGCGCATCAGCGCACGGAAGATGCTGACCAGCTGATCAATCCCCTCCGTCAACGCAAGCATATCATCCTGCATGACGCCAAGCGTTTTCGTGGACATATAAACCCTGCCCTCCGGCAGAGCAAACACATCAAGTTTCCCGTCCGTTTCGCCATGCTTCATTCCGGCATTCCCGCATTCCTCCTGATACGGGCAATCGTTGCACGATAATTCATCCGGCATTTCGATTTTGACATTCTTTTTCACATCATCTGCGGATTCCTGATCCAGAGCCGCCTGACCAACGGCTTCCGCAGTTTCCTCCGCCTCTTTTACCGCAGCCATCATCTCCAGAGTATTGTGCATCAGAACCACCATCCGGCTGACATCCCTCTTACACGCTTCGTCTGCCTTATCCCTGACATGGAGATATGCTTTGTGATGCTTTTTCAGATAGCTTTCCTCCCGATAGAGAAGAATCAGCGCATAGTGCATCTGCACCAGCTCCGACACGTCGTCGCAAAGATGGTCAATCAGCGCCTGTTTCCCCGCCGCCTGGACGGTATTCTTAAATTCTTTACTCATTCACTTTTCCTCCGTTTTCTGAAATTTCGTTTGGTTTGGTTGTCATGATGCGGTAGAGCATCGTATCTTTCGGGAACTTATCCTTGAACGGGATAATGGTATTCCCATAAAAAAGAAGCCCTTCACCTTCGTTGCTGTTCGTCACAAAACTTAACTGGTGCGGGCTGATATTTAACTGTTTTGCGAGAATCTGCCTGTCCCCGCCTGCCTGATTGAGCATATAGATAAAATCACTGTTCTCAAATATATTCTCAATCTCGCGGGAAGCCAGCAGATCCTTGACGTTCTGAGTGATTCCTGTCGGTATGCCGCCCCATTTACGGAACCGTTTCCAGATCTCCACACTGTAGGCGGCGGTCTGTTCGTCCTTGAGCAGCAGATGAAATTCATCCATATAGTATCTCGTGGATTTATGCTCCGCACGGTTGATCGTCACACGGTTCCAGACCTGATCCTGCACGACCAGCATCCCGATTTTTTTCAGCTGCTTTCCCAGTTCCTTAATGTCAAAGCAGACAATCCGGTTGTTGATATCCACATTTGTCCGGTGGTTAAATACATTCAGGGAACCTTTGACATAAATCTCAAGCGCCGTCGCAATCCTCTTAGCTTCCGGCTCCTCCTGATCCAGAATACACTGATACAGATCCTCCATGATGGGCATGTTCTCCGGCACTGGGTTTTCCAGAAAGTTCCGGTAAACCAGACGCACACAGCGGTCAATGATGGTCTTTTCCACAGGCTCCAGACCGGATTTGCTTCCAACAATCAACTCACACAGCGACAAAATAAAATCTGCTTTCAGGCTGATCGGGCTTTCATCCTCTGAATAATTCAGGTTGATATCCATCGGATTGACATACTGTTTACTGTTGGGCGAAATCTTAATGACCTGCCCATGCAGTATTTCCACCAGCGGAGAATATTCTCCCTCCGGATCGCAGCAGATAATATCATCCTGCGTAATCAGAAAGGCATTCGTCATTTCACGCTTTGCGCTGAACGACTTACCGGAACCTGGCGTACCGAGAATCAGGCCGTTCGGGTTTTTCAGCTGCTTCCGGTCTGCCATAATCATATTGTTGCTGATGGCATTGATCCCGTAATAAAGCGCCTCCCCGCCCTGAAACAGTTCCTCCGTTGTAAACGGCACAAAGATCGCCGTCGCGGAAGTCGTAAGCCCCCTCTGAATGTCGATCTGGTTTAACCCAATCGGCAGGCTGCTCATCAGCCCCTGTTCCTGCTGGAAGTCCAAACGCTTCAGCGAACAGTTATATTTCTGTGCAATCGCGGAAGTCTGGAAAATGATGTTATCCAGCTTTTGCTTTGTCTTAGCCGTATTCATAATCAGCACCGTGACAAGGAACATCCTCTCATTCCGGCTCTGCAAATCCTCCAGAAGTTTCTTTGCCTCCCCGCCGTAGGTCACAAGGTCAGCCGGCAGCACATACATATCATACCCGGAGCGGACTGCCGTTTTCTGCTCCTCAATCTTCATCTTATCCAGATCGGTGATCTTGCTCTTAATCTGTTTGATCGCCTTCGCCTGGTCAATACTCTGCACATGGAGATTGACAATGATGGTGTTGTCCATATCGAGGAAGTCCGCCAGCATCTTATCCGAAAGCTCCGGTGCGAGAATCTGTAAAAACGATACTGCGCCGATTGTCCTGCCCATTCGGAAATACCGGCTATCGCGGAAATCAAAACTCGTCGGCGCGATAAAATCCTTTGTAGATAAGCCGGTATGCGCTACCATATCAAAGTTAAAGATAAACGGCTCCTGCGTTTCCTCATTCATCGTGGTATAAAGCAGTTTCAGTCTCTCATAACCGGACATGGAATGCGCCGACACACCCATTGCTTTCAGGTTGTTGATGATATCCGTCTCAATCCGCTCCAGTTTCGGTTTCGCGGCGCGGATGTTATCCGCTTCAATCCCGAACGTCGCATACTTATAACGAACCAGACCATTGTTCCCCTTTGCGAGCTGCGTTTTCAGGATACCGTCATATTCCTTACGGACATCATCGAATGCATCGCCCTGCGGAGGGATGTCGATCACTTCCTGCATCTCACTCAGGTTCGCATACTGGCTCATACAGCTGATCTGCAATGTGATACTTGCGTCAAAATAATTATAAAAATCGCACCAAAACTCAAAGGCTGCGGTCTTATCTTCATTCTGCGCCAGCTGATAGTTGATGTCCCCAAACTGGATACACTTCGTATAGAGCCGGTCTGTGACACGGCAGATATCGTCCTTAAACATCTCCTGATAGGAAATCGTCTGCTGTGCGCTGTGCGGACCCTTTTTCTCTTTTTTCTGTTTCAGTTTCTGTTTTACCAGTTTCTTCTTCTGCTCACCGGACAGGATCGAACTGACTTCACGCCCGTTTTTTACCTTTGTCCTGGTGTTGCTTACCGGAAGATTTTTTCTTTCCGGATTTGTGCTTTTCTTCTGCGCCAATACCCAAAACCTCCTTTTCATAAATTTCCTGTTGGATGGCTGCATATAAATTCTCTGTCCTGTACGGACGTACCCCAGGTCTTATTAACTTTGCCTGAATAATATTCATCAGGATTTTCTCAAGCGGCCTGCCGTCTTTCTCATACATCGCAAACAGAAAAAACGGCAGCGCTATCAATACCATGAATGTCGCCGCCATCGTTGAGCCAATCGCATTTTTTGTCAGCAGATAAAACGGGATTCCCGTAACCCCTGCCAGACTAAAGCAGATCAGCTGCCTCTTTGTCAGATTGAACATGACCTTCGTTTTCACTCTGGTCAGATCTTTCGGAACCTGAACATAAGCCATTTCCCTCACATCCTTTCATCTCAATATCACATGGGACTTCGTTTCCCCACACATCCCACCC
Source organism: Lachnospiraceae bacterium (assembly GCA_021205565.1). Lineage (GTDB taxonomy): Bacteria > Bacillota > Clostridia > Lachnospirales > Lachnospiraceae > RGIG6307. Next base: position 65,597 of record JAJPXG010000027.1, read on the forward strand.
GTCTGTTTTCTGCCGTGCAAACAGTTCAATGCGCGGAAGATCGCCGGCAAGCTCAACGATCAGCTCCCTGACCTGTTCCGGCTTCCAGCTGTGTTCCATGCGCGGGCTTATGACGAGCTGGGATATTTTCGCAGATTTCCGTCTCGGCTTTCCCTTTGTCGCCAAAAGGCAGATTTCCGCATTGCCGCGCGTCCACCATCCCAATCCCAAGAAGAAACCATTGCCCGACGGGTTCTGCTTTACCCATACAAAAGCGACTGTCTTATATCGGAATCCCCAGCTTTCGATCAGCCGGAATGCCTCCGGCAGCTTCGGGAATGTCGCCCAAAGAAACAGCACCGCCTCCTCATCTGCCATTTCTCCAACCGGCAGACGATAGAGTTCATCATCGCTCATTGTCGGATAGTGGTTTTTCGCCGCGCCCTGAACAGCGCCGGAGCGGTACTGCCACGGCGGATCTGCATAAATAATGTTATATTTTTTCTCCATGATGCCCTCCTTAGTGCGCGTTGAAGATCGACTTCGATATCGATCCCGTCTTAAACAGGGCAAAGCACAGGATGACCGTATAAGCGGCAATGCTGAACAGCGCCGAATGGATATTGGAAGATATCGTCATGGAATTTACAAGGACACAGTAGATTCCGACAATGACCATAATGAAAAATCCCTGAAATCCCAACGCCAGCAAGCCTCTGACATAGTTGTTTCCGACCTGTCCCCACTCACGGTTGGTAAGCGTTGCAAAAGGAACAGGAGACACAGACACATACAGATAAATTTCAATCATCCTGCCATACATAATTACAGTTATTAAAATCGAGATAATCTTCATACACAATGAGACCAGCATTGTTTCCAATGCCAGCTGCAACAGTTCACCCAGCTCCATAGATTCCATAGAAGTCTCCATCGCGGAGACCGTGGCTGAAATATCAATCGCTGTGCTTCCGCTGATCACGCCCGCCGCCGAATTGACGATGGACTGCCCCACATCGAATACAGCCATGACAATATCAAAGGTATTCGTCACAAGGTATACTGCGATAAACGCCTTGAAAAACCACTTGAAGAACATCCATGTATCCATATCGTGCATGTTGTTCTTTTCCGTTATCATGGTAATCAGTTCATAGCACAGCACAAATGTGATAACCATGCCTGCTATGGGTACAATCACGGAATCGGATAAACTGCGTATCATCGAAAAGATGCTGCTGTTCCATGCCTGCGGAGTTTGTCCCACCTCCGCAGCGATGGTTCCCGTCTTTTCGTTGACATCTGTAAACATGGTAGTCAGATTGCTCGATATAAATCCGGTGAGGAGATCCCGTATCGCCTCCTCAATCTTTTCAAATAAATCAAACAACTGCTATCCTCCTAACTGCGTTTTGAAAGGGTATGCCCCTGCTCGTGCAGAGGCACACCGTTATGAAAGATTATCCGAACAAGCCGGAAAGCAATGGAACGAGAGTAGTGCCGATCAGGGCAACACCTCCGCCAGCCATCAGCTGTTTCATGCCCTGACTTTTTGCACCAGGGTTATCATTTCCGTAGCCCTCCATCAGATTGATGACACCCCAGATACCGAGACCGGCTCCAAGGGCGATAACAAGGGTCTGCAACACACTCACTGCGCTTGTAAAAAATGCCATATAAAAAATTCCTCCTTAAATTTGTGGCGAGGGCATAAAAAAAGGAGAGTCCTGCTTTATTTCTTGCAGAACTCTCCGCTATATGCTCTCTGTGATTATTCGTTGACTTCTTCCTCCGAGAGTGCTATCTCGTGGATTTCCACTGGCTCATCCTTACGGAGAACCAGCCTGCGGCTCATGTATTTTTCAATATCAAAAGCCAGTTTCGGGTTATAATCTGATAGCTCATGGTATCGTTTGTGACGGGTAATGTCAAACTTATTGCTGAAAAACGGCCTGACGCCGCGCACCTGAAGGATGCATTTCCCGCCGTCCATGACTGCCAGTTCATCACGACTCATGAGTTCTTTCCCAGTTTTCTGATAGTTAATACCGTAACTCCGGCTGGTTCCTCTGGTGTCGGATGTGTTATACAGGTCAATGGTTTCCTTACCGAGCATTTCAGACATTTCTTTCAGGGTGGAAGTTTCCTTGCCGCCCAGAAATAACGTGCTGTCGCAGTTTCCCACAATCGTATCCGCTGAATCCTTATAGATTGCTTTCAGCTGACTTTGGGACTGCAACACAATCGAAGCGGAGATTTCACGGGAACGGATCGTTGCGATCAGTTTGTCAAATTTCGGAATCTGACCAATATTCGCAAACTCGTCCAAAAGGCAGCGCACATGAACCGGCAGCCTGCCCCCGTATACATCATCCGCCCTGTCGCAGAGCAGATTAAAAAGCTGGGTATACATGATCGACACTACAAAGTTAAAAGTGTCGTCCGTGTCGCTGATAATAACAAAAAGAGCTGTCTTGCGGTCTCCCAGCATATCCAGCTCCATTTCGTCATAACTCATCAGGTCTCTTAATTCTTTAATGTCAAATGGCGCAAGTCTCGCGCCGCAGCTTATCAAAATTGATTTCGCCGTCTTACCCGCGGCAAGCTTATATTTGCGGTATTGTCTGACTGCGAAATGATCCGGCTCACGTTGTTCCAGCTCCTCAAACATTAAATCTACTGCGTTTTTAAAAGTTTCATCATCCTCCCTTGCCTCGGATGCGTTAATCATCTCAAGCAGGGTAGTGAAGTTCTTTTCCTCATCCGGCGCTTCATACCAGATGTATCCGATCAATGCCTGATAATACAGTTTCTCAGCCTTCACCCAGAAATCCTCTCCGGATTTGTCGCCCTCGCCTTTGGTATTGGCGATGATCGTATTGACCAGTTTGAGGATATCCTTCTCCGTCCGGATATACATGAACGGATTATAGTGCATTGACTTTTTGAAGTTGATCGTATTCAGAACCTTGATCACATATCCGCCCTTGACAAGCATGTTCCCCACCTCAATCAAAACAGTACCTTTCGGGTCTGTCACGACATAGGAACTGTGCA
>JAJPXG010000031.1 GCA_021205565.1 Lachnospiraceae bacterium
TTGTTAGCGTCGGGCTAAAATAACCACCTAGCGTCAAGCTAAAATAGCCAATTTTAGTCAAATTAAAAAAGCCATTGACTTTTTCCTCCCCTTTCAGATAAAACTGGTGATTGCCAATGCATCAGTCGAAATCAATGAAAGAAAAAAGCAATGACTTGACTGATATAATAACACAAGTCCTCGATGAAATGAAGAGGGAACAGGGAGAAAATTTTGATATCAACAAGGTCAACCTGGCCGAGATGGAGCGCCGTACTGGTATATCCAGAATGAAGCTGCGTCGGCTGAAGGAGAATGGGTTTGTTGATCTCCCTGATGCCAGAGTGGGCCGTAAAGCGGAGAGAACGGTACTCACCGGCTATACAGGAGTGCTTGACACTCTTCTCCGCAAAGGTATCTCGAACTCCTCCGTCTGCCTTGAGAAGCTGAAGGACGTCGGCTATACAGGTGGGTTGACCACCGTGAAATCTTACATCTCTGCCCATAAGGATCTCATCCCTGCAAAGCGGCAGATGGTGGCACCGCAGGGAAACCGTGGAAGGCGTTACCAGACTGAGCCGGGAGACTCCTACCAGATGGACTGGGGGTTCGTCAACGTTGAGGATCAGTTTGGAAACACCACCCAGCTGGCCTGTTTTGCGATGATCTGTCATGGATGCAGTCAGCGCTATATCGAGTTCTTCCCGAATGCCAGGCAGGAGAACCTGTTCATCGGCATGATTCATGCCTTTGCCTATATGGGGATTCCGAAGCATGTGCTGACAGATAACATGAAGAGCGTTGTAATCAGGCGTGATGAACAGGGGCATCCTATCTGGCAGCCGGATTATGAGCTTTTTATGGGCAACCTGTGCTTCGAGACAAAGCTGTGCAAGCCCCGGCATCCTTTCACAAAGGGCGCGGTGGAAAGGCTGGTGCGCTTCGTGAAGGACAACTTCATCCAGGGACGTGTCTTCACCGAGCTCACGGATCTCAACTATGAGGCCAGACGGTGGTGTGACAGACAGAACACCGTGTACCATAGGGCGGTGGACTGTGTTCCGAATGACAAGCACAATGCGCTTTGCATGAAGACGGCAGAAAAGCTGGAAATGACGCCGGAACTGTCCTATTATCTCTGCCCGGAACGCAAGATCTCGTTTGACGGCTTTATCAATTATGAAGGGCGCCGCTTTGGTGTACCTTACTGGTATACTGAGAAAACCTGCCGGGTGAGCAGGGATGGCTACATCCTCTATATCTACGCTACCGACATGAGCAAGGTGCTTACAACGCACGATGTCACATGGAGCCGCCGTGACAGCTTCTGCAAGGATCAGTACACAACAGAGCAGCCGGAAGAACAGCCGACGGCACCGGTGAAGGTTTCCATGGAGCGTCGTGATTCGCAGGAACACGTTTCCGGGTTTGAGCGCTTCAACTTCGAGGAGGGTCTGTGAAATGAGTGAATCATTATTCGAGCAGATTCAGGAAGACTCGAAGTTCCTGAAGCTTGATCTGAACAATCAGGAGATGGCCCAGCTTGCAGTGAACAAGAACATGAGCCAGGAGAGCATCCAGGCTGTCGAAGATACCCTGCGATACCTCCGAGACAAGAAGAATGCATCGATTATCTCCACGCTGCTCAAGCTTAGCCGACTTCCACTAAAGGAGCCTAAGACATTTGACAACTTTGATTTCAGCCAGATTCATGGCCAGCATGTTGAGAGCCTGAGAAATCTGTCGGCGCTGACATCCGTCTATGCCCATAAGAACCTGGCGTTCATCGGACCGCCAGGAGTGGGGAAAACCCATCTGGCGATGGCCTACGGCCGCGAATGCTGCAAGCAGGGCATGAAAACCTACTTTCTTAAGGCAACCGAGCTGAACCAGAAACTGACGGATGCAAGGAAATATGGGCGGGAAAGTTCAACCATAAACTTCCTCGTAAAACCTACATGCCTGATCATTGATGAGGTTGGCCGCTGCGTTTTTGATAAAGAGAACACGCGAATGTTCTTCGACATCATTGACCGCAGGTACAGCAAAGAAGGCCCGAACACGATGATCTTCACAAGCAACGAGACTCCGGATAAATGGACGGCTTATTTCAGCGAGGATTCCACCCTGCTGTGCGCAATTGACCGGATTTTTGACGAAGCCATTGTATATATGATCAAGGGCAACAGCTATCGCGGTCGTAAGATCGAGCGAATTGCTCTGACATCTGGTGAATCTATGGCGAATTTAAACAATTAGGAAGGAGGCAAGGGCTGATGCATTGGCTTTTTTGGATTGACCGAAATTGGTTATTTTAATTCGGCTCCAAGTGGTTGTTTTAGCTCGACTCCAACAATCAATCTCCCTGATCTCCGGTTTAGATAACATCTGTGTCATATGTCCACTGCTGTCTCTAAAGAAAACAACGTGCCAATGAGTGACTTTTCCGTCATCGTCTGAAGAGTAATTCATTGCATCTGTCAGTTTTTCCATAGCCTCTGCCGGGTAAATCACTACATCTCCAGCATCTTTGCAAATATAAACGATATTTTTTTCAGCACAGTCTTTAATATTTTCTACCGCCGGTCTCCTGTAGGCATACCAATACTTTTCCCTGTCACCCTGTCGATATGATTTGGAAACGCAAACAATAAATCCTTTGTTGCCATCAGCAGAACGATAGACACTTCGCCCACTTTTATAGAGACGTTCTCCTATATGTTCCTCCACTTTTTCCATACAGAATGTTGTGATATCTTTGGCAACGCGTCCGGTATTACCTTCACTAATTTCCAAAACAGAATGATCCGTCTCTTCTGGGATCATATTCATGGCTTCATAATCAATTCCCATGGATACGCAGAAAAGTTTCTTCAATAATTTGAAGCGAGAATTGCAGAATTCTTCATAAAACTGTTTCAACTCGCCAAAATCTTTTGCACCCTGATATGGCATATCCATCCATTCAAGATCATCTCTGGTAGTGAAGCTATATTTGCTTTCGACTTCATCAAGATTAATCCTGAATTCCCGGGTATAAGTTATAACTACATTGCCTAATCAGCTTTATTGATAC
>JAJPXG010000041.1:0-10896 GCA_021205565.1 Lachnospiraceae bacterium
GCCCTGCATTTCAACAGACCGGACTGATTGACCGTAGCCGCAGACACCACATCGCCCTTCGCCTTATCCACCGGAATGCTCTCACCGGTCAGGGCGGATTCATTGACTGCGCTGCTGCCCTCGATCACCACGCCGTCCACCGGGATATTTTCCCCGGGGCGCACCACAAAAATATCGTCCTTCATCACCTGCTCGATGGGAAGCTCGGCCTCCACGCCGCCGCGCACCACTGTAGCGGTTTTCGGCGTCAGCTTCATCAGGCTCTTCAGAGCGTCCGTGGTTTTGCCCTTGGAGCGGGCCTCCAGCATCTTGCCCACAGTGATCAGCGTCAGAATCATGGCCGCGGACTCAAAATAGAATTCATCCATATAGCTCATGACCGCTTCCATGTCGCCCCTCACCTGGGCGTCCGTCATCGCAAAAAGCGCGTAGGTGCTGTACACGAAAGCCGCCGAAGAACCGAGCGCTACCAGAGTATCCATGTTGGGTGCCCTGTGAATCAGTCCCTTAAAACCGCTGATAAAGAATTTCTGGTTGATCACCATGACCGCGATGGTCAGAAGCATCTCCAGAAGTCCCATGGCCACATGATTTCCTTCAAAGAAGGCTGGCACGGGCCAGTTCCACATCATATGTCCCATGGAAAAATACATGAGGATCACCAGGAAGACAAGCGACGCGATCAGGCGTTTTTTCATCCTGGGTGTTTCTCTGTCCTTTAACGCGTCCTCATCAGCCGAGGCTGCGTAAGATGCAGCACCGGCGCCCGCCGCGCTGGATGCAGACGATCTTTTCAACGACGCGCCGTAGCCCGCCTCCTCAACCGCCGCAATAATCTGCGCGGCTGATGCACTGCCCTCCACACCCATGGAATTGGTCAGCAGACTGACAGAACAGCTGGTCACACCTTCGACCTTTGACACCGCCTTTTCCACCCGGGCAGAGCAGGCGGCGCAGCTCATGCCGGTTACATTATATTGCTCCAAAATATGGCCTCCTCATGACATTTATTTCATTAACTTTTGTAAAGTAAACACCAGCTCATCCACCGTGTCTTCCTTCCCCGCTTTAATATCCCGGACCACGCAGTGCTTGATATGGTTCGACATCAGCTCGCGGTTGAACGCGTTCATGGCCGCGGTCACAGCCGCCGACTGCGTCAGGATGTCCGGGCAGTAGGCGTCCCGTTCCACCATCCCGCGGATGCCACGGATCTGGCCTTCGATGCGGTTTAAGCGGTTGATCAGTTTTTTTACTTCCTCCGAGGAGCGCTCCGTGGTCTTATCACAGCAGCAACAGGGTTTACTGTCACCATCCGCATCGGCATCAGGTTCAGACGCAATACCGGTATCCGGTTCTGCTGCCGTCATTACTTCCTCATCCATTTTATCTTTTCCCATCCGTTCCTCCACCATACACGCCTTAAGGCTTCCTGTTCATTCATAACAGTTTATCCGAAATGACCCGGCCTTCCTGCTCATCTGCAGCGACTTATCTGAAATCGCTCTGACTCTCCTGCCGGTCTGTTTTCCGGCAACACAGCCAGAAAATCGCGGCATATCCAATTACTCCCATGTAGCAAAATACCCCTGCGGGGTATCTATACTGTCTGTATAGTATACCCTGCCGGGGTATTTGTCAATAGCTTATATATAAGAAATTAAAAAATTATTTCTCTCCGCCGCCGATTCCCGTGCATGTAACTCTGCCGGAGGCCCGGACGCTGCCGCCCACATTTTTGCAGTTTACACTGTTGCCGGCTTTGACGTCACCCTCTACGTCCCCGCAGGTAACGGAGGTGCCGGCCTTGACGTCTCCATCGACTCTCTCACAGTTGACTGAAGTTCCGCTATCCACACTTCCCATCACAGTCCCGCAATTGACAGAGGTACCGGCTTTGGCGTCGCCGTCCACGTTTCCGCACTTGATGGATGTCCCGGCCTTGGCGTTACCGCCCACGTCTCCGTAGATTTCCGCGCTCCACCACACGTTTAAATTCACCTGGCTGTCCGTCGGCAGCTCAATGCGGATTACCTCCGGGTCCTGGCCGATGACCTTCTGATTTAAAATCTCATCACCGCGCATCATAACCAGATACAGCTCGTCCTTTTTCCGTTCCATGCTGCCGTTATGCACGCTGACATTCGGCGATGTCGAGTTGCCCCAGGTCGTTTTTTTCATGTATTTCATTCGTCTGGCTAAATCACCGTCCTTACCGAAGATGCCATCTTTGCCGAACATACCGTCTTTGCCAAACATGCCATCCTTGCCAAACATGCCATCCTTGCCAAACATGCCATCCTTGCCAATTATATTGTCTCTGCCAAAGAAGCCGCCTTCTGCACCTGCATTGCCGCCATCTTCCTCCTCAGACGTCTCCTCGTCATCCGAATTCCACGCGGTTTCCTCTGACGCGACTGATTTTTCCGAATTCGATCCTGCGGCATTCCGCATGTCCGCCTCTTCCTCAAATTCTCCAACTCCACCTCGCACGCCTCCTTCTCCCGCTGCGCCTTGCGCATCCGCTTCTGCCGGGGCTGCCCCTGCCTCACTCACTACATCCTCTTCTTGCGCGAACAGCTCCGCCTCCTCTAATGATTTCGTCTCCTGCGGCAGCTGTTCCAGCTCCTCGTCGCTGAAATCCCTCAGCAGCAAATCATTGATATCCACCCCAAAATACTCCGCCAGCTGCGGCAGCAGCGCGATATCCGGACTGGATAATCCGCTCTCCCACTTGGACACCGCCTGCATGCTCACACCCATCGCCGCCGCCAGCGTATCCTGCTTCACGCCCTTATGCTTTCTCAATGCTCTGATATTCCGGTTCAAATTCATGGTCTTCATTTTAATTTTCCTCTCCTGCACCATCCGGTGCCGACGGCGCCGCTTCCCTCTTTTGACAATGTCGTCTTGAAGGAAACCCTGCGTCAGATTGTCTGTGTCTGTGAGCTCACACCCAAAGCGTATACCGAAATATCCAAAATTGCAATCAACTAAAAGTTGAATCTGGGGAACTCAACCAATGGTTGAGTTCCCCAGATTCAAATATCCATTCACAAAAGATAAACAGCCGGAAAGCAAATGCTTACGCAAGGTACATCCTTCAGATATGGATATACATTTGCGTTTACGATCCTGAGAACCATCCCTGAATCTTCACCTCATGCCCTCGGACAAATCTCCGTCACGGCACGTACTGTTCTACGATATCCGTAATCACTCCGTCCGTCACCTCAAACCAGAACAGTCCGCATTGCGAATAATCCGCATAACCACTGCCATCAGCCGTGCTGCCCATCATCTGCGCCCTCTGCTGCAAAATCTCAAAGAATTCCTCCAGGGAGATCTCACCCTCCATAAGATTATAGGAATTCTCCCAGTCTAACAGCAGCGCCGTCAGGTTCTCCGACAGCGTCAGACTTTCCTCAGCAGAATCTGCATTGTAAATCAGAAAACCGCCCGGCATATCGTCCCCGGTGATCCCCAGCTGAGCCATCCGCTCCGTGTCGTCCAGCGTGAGCCATTCCACGGTATTCACCGCAGCGGTGTTATCCGCAAGGTATAAAATATATCCCAGAATGCGGTTTACGGCTGTCTCACTTTCCGTCTCTGTGGAAGCTCCCGTTTGCCGTGCCGCCGCATTCGCCAGTGCTGTTCTCATGTCATCCGCAAAGCCATCCGGATTCCACACCGGAGAACTGTCATTGATCCCAGCTGCAGTCACAAAGACAAGCGTATCCTCCACCTTTTCCAAAATCAGATAACAAGTGTCGGGATGTGTTGTCAGCCACCCCTCCGAATCGATTTCCATGGCGCCCGGCAGAATGAGAACAGCCTCCGGATCATCCACCAGAAACGCATAATTCATCAGCCAGACCTCGTAGTCCTTTCCGTCCAGATTTTCGTAGGTACAGATCAGATCCAGAGAACTGATCCGATAGTCCACATAATCATAGGCTCCATACATCTCCCTGAACGCTTCATCCTCCTGTGACGTCCGCCATATCTCCATTTCGTTTAAGACCGTTTCCTGCGCGGCCCAAAGCACCACGTCCGGAACCTCCTCAGCCACGCTGTCATCCGCCATCACGATGGTATAAGTATCCTCCGTACTTTCTGCAATATCTGAAGTTTCAGCAGAGAATTCCGTCTGCTGCGCTGCCGCATTCGCTAACGCAGTTCTGACATCATCGATAAAGCCTGCCATCTCCGGAGTTGAGTCATTGCTCATAAAACTGACCGCATAGACAAGCGAATCCTCCGTCTTTTCAAAAATCAGATACAGACTGTTGGGATACCCGGCTCTCAGCCACCCCTCTGAATCGATTTCCATGGCGCCCGCAAGGACAACGGCATCGGGATTATCCACCAGATACTCATAATTCATCAGCCAGACCTCATAGTCCGCTCCGTCCAGATTTTCATAGGTGCATATCAGGTCCAGGGAACTGATCCGATAGTCCAGATAATGATATTGCCCCAAATCAGAATAGTCCCCATACCATCCTGTCAGCTCACCGACCTTTTGAATCTCCTCCCACCTCTCCATATCTGAAGCGATCCAGCCCTGTGTAGCTTCCAGTACCACATCCGGCGTCTCCGCCCCGGCAGCACTCTCGTCCGCCATGATAACGACACAGGTCTCCTCCTCAACCACACTCTGGTCAATTTCACTTTCACTCTCAGCCTCCTCAGAGCTGGGATTGAGTGCGAGCGCCGCCGCCACTGCCACGCATACCACTGCGGCAAGCACCGCTACAACCGGCCTGGTTTTCCGATAACGCAGGACATTCTGAATACGGCTTTTGACATTGTCCTCCCCGAAGGCGATGGGAATGTGCCTGATCATTCTGCTGCCGCTGTCGGCTGCCAGTGATAAAAGGGAGCCGGAATACTCCTTTTTCACCTCGTTGCCAAGCTGTTTTAAAACCGCTTCATCGCAGGATAACTCCATATCCTTGCCGCTTAAATAAAACGCCAGCCAGACCAGCGGATTGAACCAGTGCAGGCACAGCGCCGCACAGCCTAAAAACCGGAAAATCTGATCACCCCGCCGGATATGGATCTGCTCATGCAGCAGCATATACCGTCTCTCCCCGGCACTTAACCCTGCCGGTAAATAAATGCGCGGGCGAATGATCCCATAGACGAAAGGCGTCCCGCCGCCCTGCAAACGATAAATATTACCCTCCTCGTGTTCGGCGCCCTTAAGACACTTTTGAAAACGCAGAAGCGATACAAGCTGATACACCGCCATCGCCAGCACTCCGGCAATCCAGATCCAGGCCGTCACAAATATCACAATCTGCATGGGATTCACAGAATCTCCCACATTCGCTGCAGGGAGCGCATCACTCACAATCTCATTGACCGTGCCGCCCGAGGTTCCCGCCGACAGCGAACCGCTCACAGTCCCCGCCGGCAGTTGCACCTGCGGCTGTGCCTGGTAGCCGATGTCAGAAGAAATATACTCCATCCGCCCCTGTTCGGCAGCCGCTCCGCCATCCAGTGCATTGAAAAGCGAAAGCGTCGATTCAACAGAAAACGGGCACAGCAGGCGGAACAGCACCACCGCCCACAGCACATAGGAAAAGATCCTGGGCGTCCTTTTCAGGAAAAGACGCATCAGACAGATTACCACAATCACTACACTGGCTGTCAGACTCATATTCAGTATTTCAATCCACACGTTTTCAAGCATTTCCCACACCTCACTTTCAGCAGCTTCCGTTATTTCATCCCGCATAACAGCTCTACTGTCAATTTGCAGCCATTCCGTTGTGCCAGAGCATTTGAAGCCGATATTCTATGTCTCCTCCTCATACTCATCAATCAGCTCTTTGAGCTGCGCCACCTCTTCCCCGCTTAATTTTTTGCGCTTCGAGAACGCCGCCAGGAACATGGGCAGCGATCCGTCGAAATTCTCCTGTAAAAAGAGCTCTCCCCGCGCCGCCTGAAATTCCTCCTTCGTCACCAATGCCCGGACCGTTCCGCCCTCATTGGCAAAAAGCTCCCGCACGCACAGGCGCTTGAGCATCGTATAGGTAGTCGTCCGCTTCCAGCCAAACTCCGCCTCGGCCGCTTTCGCTAATTCTCCCGACGCGATCGGCTCCCGCTCCCAGATCAGGTCCGCGAATTTTTCTTCCATTTCCCCTAATTTATATTTTTCCATGATCATTTTCCTGCATTCTGTCTGATATCCACATGTGTGGTGTCTAATTCCTTTAGACAATTTGAGTCTAACATAATTAGACAGATATGTCAATCCAGGAATCAAAAAGCCTGACCCGTTCCAGTCAGACTTTTTTTGTATATTTCCGTTATTCCGTTTTTCTCTGAATTCAGCCTTCATTCACCGTCGCTCATGAGCACTTACAGCTTTGCGCTCCGGCCTTTACTGCCTCGTCAGTCTCACGCCCCGGCGCTGCCGATGCGCTGCTGGCCGCGGAACACAATGTTGGGGCCGCCCTTGCCTTCCACGTAAGCGCGGGTGATGCGCACCCGGCCGATATTGTCATCCTTCGGAATCTCGTACATGATGTCCAGCATGAACTCCTCGATGATGGAGCGCAGCGCACGGGCGCCGATATCGCGCTCCATGGCTTTCTCTGCAATGGCTTCGAGCGCGTCGTCGTCAAAAACCAGGTCGACCTCGTCCAACTCCAGCAGCTTCTGGTACTGCTTCAAAATCGCGTTCTTCGGCTCCTTTAAGATTTTGACCATGCTCTCCTTGTCAAGGCCCTGCAGGGTAAAGACCACGGGCAGGCGGCCTAAAAACTCCGGAATCATGCCGAATTTGCGCAGATCCTCCGTCGTCACCTTGCTCAAAATATCCGGGTCATCCTTGTACTCGTCCTTTAAAGCTGCGCCGAAGCCGATCCCGGCGTTTTTGGTCAGGCGCTCTCTGATAATCCCCTCCAGATCGGGGAAGGCGCCGCCGCAGATGAAGAGGATATTCTTCGTATTCACAGTGGTCAGGGGCACCATGGCGTTTTTGCTGTTGGCGCCCACAGGCACCTCCACCTCTGCGCCCTCTAAGAGCTTCAGCATACCCTGCTGTACGCTCTCGCCGGAAACATCGCGGGAGTGCGTCTCCGCTTTTTTGGCGATTTTATCAATCTCATCGATGAAAATAATACCGCGCTCCGCGCGCTCCACATCATTGTCCGCGGCCGCCAAGAGCTTGGTAACCACGCTCTCGATATCGTCGCCTATGTACCCCGCCTCCGTTAAGGAAGTCGCGTCCGCGATGGCAAGCGGCACATCCAGAAGCTTCGCCAGAGTCTTTACCAGATAGGTCTTGCCACAGCCGGTGGGGCCGATCATCAGCATATTGGACTTCTCGATCTCAATGGAGTCCTGCGTGCCGGTCGCCACGCGCTTGTAATGATTGTAAACCGCCACGGACATCACCTTTTTGGCGTGCTCCTGGCCGATGACATATTCGTCCAGCTGCGCCTTGATTTTATGCGGCGCCGGAACGTCCTTTAAATTCAGCGGCTCAACCTTCTTTTTCTTTTTGGGACGCTCGCGGTTGGTCGCGGGGCCGCGCAGGTCGGAGAGATTCACAAAACGAATCTGCGGGAAGCCCATAGGAATATTGTCCAGCGGATGGATGTTCTCTCTGGTGTCCTCTTTGGTCTCTTCATCGCCATCCGGCTCCTGCGTCTGAATCTCTTCAATATCAGTATTTACCTGCCCGTCAGTCTCCTGTTGATCCGCGCCCTGCTGTACGGTCTTCTCATCTGCATTCTGCTGCGCAGTCTTTGCATCCGAAGCCGCCTTCTGCTGCTGTGCCTTTGTGTCATCAGACGCTTTATTCTGCCCCATCCGCTCTTTGCGCAGCTGCTCCTCCATGATCCGCATCTGTTTCTGGAACTCCGGATTCTGGAAGACGCCTTCCTTTTCCATCTCTGAAACCATCCGCATGCTCCTGTCCATACAGTCGCTGCACAGACACACGTCTCCCGGCAGGTGAATCATCCTGCCCGCCCTGCTCTCCGGGCGGTGACACATCATACAGACCTCTTCATATTCATCATTTTTATCGGTTGCCATAATACCTCCTCAAGCAAATAAACGGTATTTATTATTTCAAATGCTGCAGTCCATTACAAATTCATATGTCAGCAAACGAACAGGATACCCTGGACTGCTTTGCAAAACATTACCTAAAAAAACAGTCCCCCGGCCAAATGCGCACCCGCACCGACTGTGGACTGTATCCGGCGATACCAGTATAACAAGGATACCGCGGCAAGGCAAGTGAAGTTTTTCTAAAAAGATATGAACTATCCGTTACTATTCATAAAGCCGTCCGTCCACGATCTTTACAATGCGCCTGGCTGATTTTGCCACGTTCAGATCATGGGTAATCATGACGATGGTGTTGCCCATATCATTTAACTCGCTGAAGAGCCTCAGCACATCCTTGCCGGAGGACTGGTCCAGCGCGCCGGTCGGCTCGTCAGCCAGGAGGATAGAAGGCTTTCCGACCAAAGCCCTGGCAATGGAAACACGCTGCTTCTGGCCGCCGGAGAGCTCGCTGGGTTTGTGGGCAATTCTGTGGTCTAAGCCCAGCAGCTTAATGGTGTCCATGCACTCCTCCTCCGCCTGCTTTTTGCTCTCGCCGCGCATCAGCAGGGGCATAATAATATTCTGCATCACGTTGTAGGTGGGAATGAGCTGGTAATTCTGGAAAATAAAGCCGATTTTCTCATTCCGTACCTGCGTCAGCTCATCCTCCGGCGTCTCATGAATGGCCATACCATCGAGATAATATTCGCCGCTGTCCATCACGTCCATGCAGCCGATGATATTCATCAGCGTGGTCTTGCCGGAGCCGGAAGGTCCTAAGATCGCGACAAATTCGCCCTCATCCACATGAAACTCCACATCCTTCAGGATCGGAAGCTTTTCCTCTCCCAGCATATATCCCTTATTGATATGCTTCATTGTAATCATAACAGACCTCCTATCCGATGATGTATACCGCCATGATGACGTCCTCTCCGTCCACCTCCTGCATGATGAGTGCCACGCAGTCGCCGGCCGCAAGCCGGGCAAATGTGGTCACCGTTCCCAGCCTGGTGGTCACATCCGTGCCTACAGGGATCTGCATGGTATTGGTCTCGTCCGTCAGCTGATAGGTCACATTGTCATAAGTGAATGTATCACTGGCAGAGGACGTGACCGTACCCGAGGCGCTGTCGCCAAAGCTGCTGAAATCAAAGGAGCTGAAATCAGAGAAGTCTCCGCCGCCCATGCCGCCGCCCATATTACCGCCCATGCCGCCTCTGTCGCCGCCGCCCATACCGCCGAGGCTTACCACGGTATAATTATCCGCGCTGTTTACGGTCAACGATGATGCCTGAGCAGTCATAGTACCGGAACCGGCCGCCGTTCCCGTGCTGGCCATGGATTGTGCTTTTATGGAGCCTGTACTGCTGCTCTGCGTATCCTGTGTCTGCGTATCGGTATCGGACTCCTCTGTGTCAGGTATTTCAGTCGGCGCATTACCGTCCGCTGCATCCGACGGCAGCTCGCCGTCAAAGCCCTCCGGTAAGCTGTCACTGTCAAATCCTTCCGGCACACTGTCACTGCCGAAGCCCTCCGGCATTTCACCGTCCGTGGAATCAGACGGTCTCTCTCCGTTCCCGGCCTCGCCGTCCATTGTCCCAGATAAATCCCCGTCCTGGTTTCCTGACGGCATCTCAGCGTCTGCCGAAGCCTCCCCGGTTTCCTCATCCTCAGACGTCTCCACCGCCTCCGCCACCGTGTAGGTAATTTCATTTCCCTTCACACTGGTCAGCTTTGCATAAACAACCGTCTGCCCGCTTTCCACCACAATTTCCACCGTGGAGGCAGCCGCGGATGTCCCGAAAATCAGGCTGTAGCCCCAACCGATAAACCAGATACCAACCGCCAGGACAGCCACAAATGCACCAATGATGATATTTCTTCTTTTATTTCTCTTTTTGCGCCGTTTCTCCCGGGCCAGACGCTCCTGCTCCCGGATCAGGGCGCGCTCATCCTGACCGCTTTTTTCCGTTAGGGACGGCTGATTCTCCAGCTTTTTGCTGCGCATCAGCTCATCCATGTAATCTGCTTCCACGGAATCCTCCTCCGCGGAAACAGCCAGCGTTTCACTGCCGGTCAGGTCTTCACTCAGGACCTCTTCGTTTAAGTAATCCTTACTCATGCCCTGCCCCTCCTATTCCTGATTCAGCGCCACGACAGGCACAAGCCTGGATGCCTGATAAGCCGGGTAGAAGCCGAAAATACTGCCTGTCGCCACGCCGAACAAAAGCGCCAGGCCGACAGCGGAAGCTGATAAATCTACCCGCACGGAAAACATCTGCACCACCGGCGTCAGCGCCAGCGCGAGCAGCACACCTAAAATGGCGCCAATCAGGCTGATACAGCTTGCCTCCAGCAAAAACTCCAGCAGAATATCCCTGCGGGAACAGCCGAGCGCCTTTAAAATACCGATCTCATTGGTGCGCTCCTTGACCGACACAAACAGGACATTCATAATACCGATACCGCCCACCACAAAAACGATAGCCGACATGGAGTACAACAGCAGGGTCAGCGTCGTGTTGGATGTGGACGCGGCCTCCATCTTACTGCCCGCGTCGGAAATGGTAAATGTGGAATTCGGATAGCTGTCCGCCAGGACCGTTTCAATATTTTCCACAATCGTATCCACGTTGTTGACATCCGCCGCGATCACGGTGATGGTCGGGCTGATGGAGCTGCCTGTGATATATTTGATCCCCGTCTCGTAAGGGATGAAAATCGCGGTGTCCGGACTGATGCCGGAGGCGACGGTTCCCATCTCGGAGAGTACGCCGGATACAATGTAGGGCCTGTCATCGATATAGACCGTCTCAT
>JAJPXG010000041.1:10906-19221 GCA_021205565.1 Lachnospiraceae bacterium
CTTCGCCGCCGTGTAGCCCAGCACGCAGACCTTTTCTTTGTTATCATTATTTTCTTCCGTCAGGAAGCTGCCGATGGCCATGGTCAGGTTGCTGATCTCGGCGTAATTATCCAGCACCCCCGCCACCGTATAATAGGAGGAGGAGCTTAAGTCGCCGCCCTCCACGGAAGCTGTCGTTGAGTAAGAGATGGTTGCATCGGAAATACCCGGGACGAAAACCTCCAGATCCTCCATATCATCCGTCGTGAGCGTCACGGCCTCGGAATTCGTTCTGGAATCAGAGCCGCCTCCCGTACCGCCGCCAAAATCCAGGGAAAAACCTCCGCCGCCAAAATCCAGGGAAAACGTCGTCCCGCCGATGCTGACCGAAGCCGTCGTCGATCCTGACGAGGACGAACTGCTGCCCTCATAGGAGACATCGATGGCGCCCGCATTCAGGTTCTGGAACTGCTCCGCCACCTCGGCGCGGCTGCCGGTGCCGATACCGATGACCAGCACGATGGTCGCAGACCCCACTACGATACCGATGGATGTCAGAATGACCTTGAATTTATTCTGTATCAGATTTAAATACACCAGTCTGGCTATTTCGGATAATCTCATCAGTCGCTCACCACACTTTCAATCAGTACCACGTCGCCCTCTTCAAGTCCCTCAATGATTTCCACATAGGTACCGTCAGAGAAGCCGGTCGTCACCTCCACCTGCGTAATGCTGCCGCTGCTGTCCCGCATTTTGACATAGGATTTTGTGCCTTCCCTTATGATGGCCCTGTTGGAAACATATAAAACCTCCTCCGTTTCCTTGGTCACAAAGGTCACATCCCCTGTCATGCCCTGGAAAAGACCCGAAGTGTCGTCCGTAACAGTGACTGTCACATCATAAACCACTGATCCGCTTGAATCGTAGGTGGCGTCCGAGATCTCTGTCACCTCCGCTTCATAGATCTCATCCGGATAAGCGGTAAACGAAATATTTGCCAGACCGCCGACGGCAATATCTGTCATATCGTCCTCATCCACTGTCAAAGTGAGCGTTACCTCCTCCTGGTCATATAAGGTAATCAGCGTCGTGTTGGTGGTCACATTGTCGCCCACCTCCAGCTCCACGCTGGTGATGACGCCGTTATAGTCGGACAGGATTTCATTTCCGCTGATATAGCTGTCAAATGTTTCCAGAATTTCCACCGCGTTACTGTAGGTTTCCTCCTGGTCGGCTGCCTCATCCTCCAGGTAAGCCATCGCGATATCATAGGTCTCCTGCGCGGTTTCGTAGGCCAGCATTCTCAGATCATAGGTCTCCTGCGCGGTAAGGCTTCCGCTGGCCAGTGAGCTCTTGGCGTTTGCCAGCTGCAGAGTGGCGCTTTCCACATTGGACTGCGCCTGTTCTACCCTTTCCTCAAGATTCTCCACCTCGCTCTCACAGGAGTCATAATAGTCCTGCGCGTCCTTCCATTCCTGGAATGTGGTCGCGTAAAGATATGAATCATAGCTGCTGTCCCACTTGCTCTGTTCCCTCTCCTCCACGCTGTAGGCAAGCTGGTTCAGCATGGTCTGGGCGTTCGCCAAAAGCACCTGCGCGTCGTTAAGGTCTTCCTCATATTCGGCTAAAAGCTCCTGCGCGTCCTCGAGGTTTTCCTCTGCCTGTGTCACCGCATCCTGCAAAGACTGCATGGTATTATTATATTCCGTCTGCGCATAAGCGCCGTACAGCAGAGCGCTCTGGTAGGTATATTCCGCGCTCAGACGCGAGGATTCCTGATCCGCATAGACCAGCTCCAGATCCGCCAAAGCCGTCTCTACGTTGGACTCCAGCTGCTCACGCAGCTCGTTTACACTGTCTTCGTCCAGCACATAGAGGGTGTCGCCCACCGAAATTTCCTGTCCGACGCTGACCGCCACTTCCGCTACCGTCAGATTCCCAATCGTTCCCGAACTGGATGAAGAGGAGGAACCGGCCATATCAAATATCTGGCTGAATACGCTGGAAACATCCGAGCTGCCGCCGCCCATCATATTGCTTCCTCCGCCGGATGAGGAGCCTGAGGAAGAAGAACCGGAGGTTGAGGCTCTTGTCAGCTCGCTTAAGTCCATCTCAAAGACCTGCTCCTGCGTACCGATCTCCACTGAACCGCTCTCCGTGATACCCACCACCAGACTGCCGTACTCCACCGTGGTCTCCCTATAAGCAGAGCTGCTTTCACCGGCGGAAGAATTTACTACGAGGGCAATCACCAGCACAACCGCCAGGGCGATGGCGCACACCGCGATGATGGTCTTCTGCTTTGACAGAGATTTTTTTGCCTGACGCGTCTTTTTTCCTGCCATTACCTGCCACCTCCCATATCCGAGGGCATGCTGTCCATATTCATGTCACCCATATTAAAATCTTCCAGATTAAATTCTCCGCTGTCGAAGGCGGTCGTCGTATCCGAGGTACTGTCCGTGTCGGTCGAAGTATCCTCCACCTCCTCCAGACTGCTGACCGTGCTGGCAATATAGACGATATCCCCTTCCTCAAGCCCGGACAGAATTTCGATATAAGAGGTGTTGCTCAGTCCTGTGGTCACCTCCTGCAGCTCGTACTCCCCGCTGTTTGAGAGGACATACACATAGGAGTGACCGTCCTCAGTCACCACGGCCTTGCGGGAAACATAAAGCGTATCCTCGCTCTGCTCTGTGACAAAGGTAATATCCGCGGTCATCCCGCCGTACAGCTTCTCAAGCGCCTCCTCCTCGCCGCCGATCCCGATCACCACAGTATAGCTGATGGTGGAGGAGGAACGGGAGGTCGCCGTCGTATCAATGGAAAGAATTGTTCCCTCATAGGTTTCATCCGGATAAGTCGTAAATTCCACCGCCACAGTGTCGCCCACCGTCATGCTGACCACATCCTCCTGCGTAGAGTCAATAGAAATGGTCATGTCACTTGTCGGCGCGTAGGAAATGATGATGCCGGCGCCCGTCAGGGTATCCCCCGCTTCATAACCCACCGAGGTAATGATGCCCGCACCATCCGCGTAAATGATGCCGTCATCTCCCACAAAGGCTTCAAAGGCATCGATCTGGTCCTGTATTTCCTCAAGCGTCCCGGCCGCTTCCTCCAGATCCTCCTTTAAATCCGCCACCGTCGCATTATAGGTGGTCTCGGCATATTCGCCGTCCAGAAGGCTGCTCTCGTAAGTCTGAGATGCCTGCATTTCCCCGATGGAAGCCTGTGCCTGCGCCTGCGCCAGCTCACTCTCAAGCTCCTCAATCTGATCCAGATTGTTCTGCAGCGCCTCCTCGGCATTTTCTATGGCGGACAGCATGTTATTATACTGCCCCATCTTGTTCTCATACAGCTCCATGATCTCTGTATAATTTGCCGTATTCTCAATGGTTCCGGACGCCGCCTGCGCCAGTGTCGCCTGATACAGCTCCTCTAACGCCGCGTAATCATAATATTCAAAATCCGTATCATCCTCGCTGCCATACAAAAAATCATAGAAATCCTGCTGCGCTTCCTCAACAGCTTCCTCCAGGGAAGCCGTCTTACTCTGCAGAACAGAGATCTGCACCTGAAGCGAGGCGATATTATCGCTGACCGAGCTCGTGGCGTACTGATAGATCTCGCTCGCGTAGCTCTGCGATATCATGCTGGTATCATATGTCGTCTGTGCCTCCAGCAGAGCGAGCTCATAAGTGCTCTCCGCCTCCGCATAATCGGAGCGGGCGTCCACCAACGCCGACTGGAGAAGCTTTCTCACATCGCTGACACTGGTGTCGGTAAATTTCAGGACAGCCTCGCCCTCCGTGATTCTCTGGCCGGAGGCCACATAGACCTCCTCGACCTTTAAATATTTCTCCACGGTCTCCTCATCGTCGTCATCGTCATCATCATCGTCGTCACTGGCAGTCACGGACAAATCCAGATCGTATTCGATGGTACTGATTCCATATTCCAGAGTACCGCTCTCCACTACGCCCACTGTCAGCGTCCCCCTGACCACCTCGGTTTCTATGTACACCCATTGTTCCTGTGACAGATACGGGGCAATCAGCACGGTATAACAGGCGCCGGCGATCAGTAAAAGCAAGGCTAGGGCGATTGCCGCAAAGCGTATTTTTTTCTTCCGGGAAAGCTTTTTCATCACTGCTCACCTCCCTGACTGCTCTCTGTTTCGCCGTTTTCTTCAAAAGTCCCGGCGTCTCCCATACTGACGCCGAAAATCACGGTAACCGTCTCGTTGGAGGACAGATTCTGCACATCCCCTGACAACGTCACCGTCACATCATAGGTCACGCTCGCGCGGCTGCTCGAGGAGGAGATCGGATTGATGCTGGTCACCGAACCACTGTACAGACCGCTCTCGTCGGACTGCACATAAACCGACTCACCCACACTGATGGAAGCGATATCCGCCTGATCCACGGACACTGTGACCGTCACCTCGTCAGAATTATTATATACAAAGATAACACTGTCCGAGCTTAAATAGGAGCCCGCCCGCAGTGTTACGCTTAAGACAGAGCCGCTGCCCTGCGCGTAATAATATCCGTCCCCCACAGTACTCTCAAAAAGCTCCAGATTTTCCTGCGCGTCCTCATAATCATCCAGCAGACTCTCGTAAGTACTCTCGGCCGCCTCCACCGCGGTCTCATAGTCGCTCTCAGCCCGCTCGGCGTTCGTCTGTGTACTCTCCAGCGTCAGCTTTGCCTGCAGCACCTGCGTTTCATAATTTTCCTGCGCCTCGGCGAGTGCCTCCTTTAAAGAGCTCAGGCTCAGCTGAAGACTCTGAAGATTCAGCTCCGCGTTCTGCACAGCGTCCTCATAGGCAGCGAGCGCTTCCTCATAATCCTCCTCGTTCAGCACCAGCATGGCGTAAATTTCCTGCGCCACCAGCAGCTGATCATTGCTGCCTGCGCTTGCGCCCATACTGCTGCCTCCCATACTGCTGCCGCCGCCTGTCACGGAGGACCAGTCGAGATCCCAGAGATCCACATAATAGTTCAGAAGCTCCCGGTTATCGTCATAAAGCGCTTTTAACTCGGCCACATTATAATAGCTGTAATAATCGCCGCTGTTAATCAGCTCCTCATATTCCGCAATCTGTTCCTCAGCCTCATCCAGCTCCTCCTGCGCTCTCTCCACGCTGGAGGCCAGGTTCGCCACCGTGTTGTCGTAGGTGGTCTGCGCATATTCTGCGTTCGCAAGCGCCATATCCCTGTCATACTCAGCCGTAATCAGGCTCTGCTGGTACTCAATCACACCTGTGCGGTAAGCCAGCTCCGCCTCTCTTAACGCTTCCTCCAAAAGCTCCCGCGCTTCCTCCACAGAATCCTCATTCAGCTTCAGGATAGCTTCCCCTTCCGCTACTTCGTCCGAAGAGGAAATATATACCTCCTCCACATAGAGTACGTTGGAAAGGTCTTCCACCTCCCAGGTTTCCGAGATCATCCCCACGCTGGTCACACCCGAAGCTGTCACCGCGTTCGACAGATCCATCCCGCTCACCGCGCTTACATCCATGCCAGCTGACCCCTGTAAAGTACTGCCGCTCTCTGTGTCATGAAGCACGAAATACCAGATCACACCAATCAGGACAACAGCCGCCGCCAATGCAAGCACCGCGACCAGGATACATTGTTTCCTGTGTCTGCCGCAAAACTCTCTGAATTTCACGTTTCCTTCCTCCTGTTTAAATTCTGCGAAACGCCTCTTCATAGATATGAAAACGCCCGTCAGGCTTAAAAACAGCCATATTTTTTCTTCACTCAAACTACAGGAAAAGTAAGGCAAAACATTGTTTGAACTGTGAAAATTGTGTGTACGTTTTTTTGGGTCATATAAAAAAGGCGTATACCAGATGTTGTGTCCTCCGGTATACGCCTTACGAAAAAAGCGTCCTATAATGATATATGTCCCTCCAGGCCCTCAAAAACAACCTTTCTTGCCGTCCCGTCCTTTAACAGGATCCTGACCGTCCCATAGCCGCCGCAGCCCTGCGCATCCGCGTACTCCACCTTTTCTATGGGGAAAATTTCCTCCGCGGTAAAATCCTCATGGCTCTCCCTGGTGATCACCTGTGAAATCAGAATATAAGGCTCGTAGCCATACTGTTTTTGGCGGGCTGTCTTAGCGAAAATGACCAGGGAATACTCCGAATCCGGATTGGTGCCGTGGCTTTTTAGCACCTTAAGATCATCCCAGCCGTCGTAGATCGTCATGGCCAGCTGCTTTTCTTTCCCGGTAAAATCTCTTCCTTTTAATATAATGGCTCTGGCTGCACCCTCCTGTCGGCGGATGATTTCAGTCCCGTTATCCGGAAAACCGAGGGCGCCGAGCGTGATGGACACCGGCCGCCTGAAAAAGCGGAATTTATCCGCGCGGATCAGCCCGTAAGGAACCGGAAAGTCCGCCAGATTGACCGCCTGCATCCAGTGACACTCCGTCTGCAGATTGTAGTCAAAAAACTGCCTGCGGTAAAGGACGCCGTCTGACTCCCCGGCCCAGAAGGTGACGTTGGCGCGGGAAAGGCTTCCGGTAGTGCCGTCCTTTATCACGTACTGCATGGACTCGACCTCGCCGGGCTCTCCCTCCCCCGTCGGCGCAGCCTCCCAGGGATATTTGGAATGAAACATAAGCTTCGAATAATTCCACATACCGTGAATATCTCCCGGCTGCTTTACCACCTTGCCTGTGCGCAGCAGGGTGCTGCCGTTGGCCTTGTGGTTCGTAAAACATAGCGCCGGGCCGTCAAGCGTCGTCTCCTTCACTTCCTTGGCCTGAAGCTTCTCCCAGCTGCCGTTATTTTCCACGGCGGTCCAGAAGGGGTGGTCCGCAGGCAGGTGCAGGCACAGATAGGCCTTTCCCAGCCAGAAGGGCGACTCCGCGCAGGAATAGCCCTGCACCAGCGGACCGAACTGCCCGTAAAATCCCAGCGTCGGAATGCCGTTCCAGAGGAAATCCGCCCGGGAAATAAACTGCATAAGCGAGCCCGAGGAAATCCGCCTGGCGAGCCCCGGATCCACCGTGCTGTTTTTCAGGAAAAGATTCCCGTCAAAGGCACTGGTCGCGGCATTGCGGTAAATATTGCTCCGTCCCCACATCATGGTAAAACCGTCCTCGTCAAAGAAATCCGCGTAGGTCTCCATCAGGCGATTGGAATTCTCCTCGAATTTCGCCGCCAGGTACGGCTCGTTCTCATAGCCGTACCACAGATTCCAGATCGGAGCGTACACGTTGAACGCCCAGCAGGAATAGTAGTCGAAGGAATGACCGTCCCGGTACCATCCGTCCCCGGCATAATAATTTAAAATCACCTGGGCATGATCCCGCATGATATCCCTGTCGATTGGATAGCCCTCCATATGCAGAAACGCCAGATCCAGCATATTAAACAGCCTCCAGTTCTGCGGAACCGTGCTGGCGTGGGCATAGCTGGTGAGAAATACCGCAATCCGGTCCTTTTCTTCCTTCGTGCAGGTGTCCCAGATTTCCTCCCTGCTAAGCCACAGACAGATGACCAGGGCGCAGGTCTCCACCGTCTGCTGGAAGGCACGGAAGGGATCGGCATGACCAATGATTTCCTGCTGGTCCTCATAGGTGCCGATATAGGACGCATCCCCCGGCGTCACGCTTTTGAGTACCTGATTTTTATAATAATCTCTCAGTTTATACCCGCAGATCGTTATTTCCGGCTCAATGTGAATCAGAGGCGCCGCGATAAAAAAGGATCTGGTCAGGCCCTCAAACATCTCCGCCAGCCTCTGGGTATGCTGATTCTCCTCACTGTCCTTTAAGTGCGGGTAGGTAATCTCCGTCTCCCGGCGCGGCATGACCACGGGATCGTCAAAGCTTCTGATATGCTGAAAAATCCCTTCCAGCATGTATTTGCCGGCATCGATCCACCCTTCGCGGGTAAGGCCGGTATATGGACTCAAATGATAATCCGGATGCTTGATCTGAAATGCCATTATATGAATTCCTCCGTATTCTGTGATATAATAACCGCACTGACTCGCTTGCACTCTTGATATCATCTGGAAGCATTTTAGCATAGACGGAATGTTTTGTACAAGGCAAAACAGCTTCGGACCGATATGATTCAGTGTCATCTGCCTCCTATGTGCAAAAGCGCTCCAAAGCCTCTGCGAAATGGCAAAAAACGCCTGAAAAAAAGCAAAAAACCTGTTGACACCGCGGAAATATTTCTCTATAATTATCAGGCGTGAAAAAATGAATGAAATCCACTTACATCCTTCAGCCTTCCCAACTGACCGATGTTTCGCTAAAGCCCAGCAGTGGATTAAGATAAGAAGTTACTGTCCTCT
>JAJPXG010000041.1:19231-20601 GCA_021205565.1 Lachnospiraceae bacterium
GCCAGGTTGCCAGCGTTCTGCGCGGCAAGAACAAGCCGATTTTTACCCCCCACGAGGACTGCGGTGATTATGTGATCGTGATCAACGCGGAGAAAATCGCAGTGACCGGCAAAAAGCTGGATCAGAAAATTTACTATCATCACACCGATTATGTCGGCGGGATGAAGCAGCAGACCCTGAGAGAGAAGAAAGCAAAGAAGCCTGAGCAGGTCATCGAGCTGGCTGTCAAGGGAATGCTTCCAAAAGGACCTTTGGGAAGACAGATGTACAAAAAGCTTCATGTTTACGCAGGCGCGGAGCATCCGCACGCGGCACAGAAGCCCGAAGTATTAACATTCTAAGGTCTGAGAGGAGGAAATGACAAATGGCCAACAATAAAAATTACGGAACAGGCAGAAGAAAGAAGTCTGTAGCCAGAGTATATTTAGTGCCGGGCACCGGCAAGATCACGATCAACAAGAGAGACATTGACGACTATTTCGGTCTTGAGACTCTGAAGGTTATCGTTCGTCAGCCCCTTGTTCTGACCAACAACGCCGATAAGATGGACGTTTTAGTGAATGTTCACGGCGGCGGCACCACCGGCCAGGCCGGCGCAATCCGCCACGGCATCTCCCGTGCTCTCCTGCAGGTCGACGCAGAGTACAGACCGGTACTCAAAAAGGCCGGTTACCTGACCCGCGATCCTCGTATGAAGGAGAGAAAGAAATACGGCCTCAAGGCGGCTCGTCGCGCTCCGCAGTTCAGCAAGCGATAATTCAAACAGAAAACTGCAAATTTTTACACCCCCGAAAATCCAGTGTTTTCGGGGGTTTTTCAATGCAGTTCAAAATATAAAGCCGTGTGCGGCGGCGTGAATTTTTGCGAAGTATGACACACACATGACACATATATGACACATGGGAAAAGGTATCTTCCGTAAGACTTTTACAATCTTCCGTAAGACACGAAAACCAAAAGAAAAGAGCGTATCTAAACGCCCTTTTCCTTGCAGTATTCAATGATTGCCACCCGGACTTCCTTTTTGGTTGTGCAAGCCAATGAATGGCGTTTCCTTGTTTTGGAAAACCCCGACAATAAGCACATTCACACCTATTGGAAGAATTATTGCCCGTCAATACACAAATCAATTTGTGGAAGCAGGATCAGGGCGGGCGCAACAATGGCGTTTCCGGCATGGCGGTTCTACTGTCACACGACAACAGGCTGTATTTTTGCTCGGTCTTCTCCTAAAGAGAGAGTTCATTTATTCTTCGGTTTCATTCCCCAGAAGACCACATTCATAAGAATGACAATCATTGCGACAACAATCATAGATACCCAAAATCCCATATTCAATCCGAGGAATTCTGTAGTACCAAATAATTTCA
>JAJPXG010000013.1 GCA_021205565.1 Lachnospiraceae bacterium
AGGAAAAACAGCAGCTTGACCGGTACCCCATGAGCCGCCTGACGGATATGATCACAAATGTCGGGCTGCAGTGGATTCCTCTGGTCTATCTGGTGCTCTGCTTCTTTACCAATCTGTCCAATGCAGTTGCCCTGTGCATGATGCTTCTGAGTTTTATCGAAGTGCTCGTCCATACCGGCGCCGGCATAATGACCCGGGCATGGCTGAAAAAGGACGGGAAGAAAACAATCTACCACCCCGGCATTGCCACTTCCTGGATGATGTTCTTCCCGGCCGGTGTCTATGTTGCCGCCCATCTGGAAAACGTCACCGGGCACGACTGGCTCTGGACGGCAATCCTTTTTATCATTATGATGCTGATTTGCATCCCGCTGACTGAGACGCCGTTAAAAAAGTGGGTTGCAAAACAGGAAAAAGGGGATTTCGCGTTTGCGGATGCAAAGTATTATGAAAAATACCCTTCCTTCTGGAAGAAATAAGGCCACTCAATTATAACTCATAACGGGAGTGGCAGGAGGAATTATGACTGAGAAAACGGTAATATATTATTATTCTGGTTCCGGGAACAGCCTCTCCGTGGCAAAACATATCGGGGAAAGGCTGGGGAATACGGATATTATTTCAATCTATACCCTGCGGGAGGATGCGGCAGTACCGGCGGATTATACGAGAGTGGGCATCGTGACTGCCACCTGGTTTGTCCGCCCGCCGCGGATCGTGAAGGAAGTCTGTGAAAAGCTCCGCCTTTTGCGGACACAGAAGGTCTTCATCCTTGCCACCTGCGGCGGTTATGACGGCTATGTCTGTATCGATCTGAAAGCGATTTTTCAGCCGAAGACGGATTCCCCGGTCCAGACTTTCATGCTCCCCATGCCGCCCAACCACATCGTTGGATTCTCCCCGCTGCCTGACTGGGCTGTGAAACTTTATCTGCGGCATGAGGCAAAGGCGATCGTTAAAATTGCCGGAAAAATAGAATCAGGGGCGCATACCAGGAACCGGAAAGGGATCAACCGTAAAGCTCTTGCCTGGGTATCAAAAACATTTAACGGCTGGCTCGGCGTTGACCGCGATTCCGGGGAAGGAGGCTTCTACACCTCCGATGCCTGCACAGAATGCGGCATCTGCGAGAAGATCTGTAAAAACGGCAATATCCATATGACAGAGAATGGGGTGGAATGGGGACATGACTGCCAGCAGTGCATGGGATGCATCATGTGGTGCCCGAACTACGCGATCCGCCACCCCAATGTACCGGAGAGGCGCAGGCGTTATCAGAACCCGAACATCACAATCGAGGATATGATGCAGTCTGAATTTCATGTCGGAGGGGATGCCAATGAAATATAGAATCAATCCCAGAAACGGGGACAGGCTTTCCGTCCTTGGTTTTGGTTGTATGCGCTTTGCCGGGGACAGCATCGTGACCTCTTTTTCCGGGCGGTTTGATGCGAAAAAGGTAGAACAGCTGATTGTCTCCGCGATTGAACAGGGGGTCAATTATTTTGACACAGCTTATGTTTATACCGGCGCCGAGGAAATCCTTGGCAGTGTCCTGCAAAAACATGATTTGCGGGATCAGATATACATAGCAACCAAAATGCCGCTGATCATGTGCCGTAAGGCGGCGGATTTTAACAAATTTTTTGACCGGCAGCTGGAACACTTAAGGACCGGGCATATCGACTACTATCTTTTGCATATGCTGACGGATATGAAGACCTGGAATACCCTGTGTGACTGGGGCATCCGTGAATGGGTGGATGAGAAAAAGAAATCCGGGCAGATACAGAACTTCGGGTTTTCCTTCCACGGTGCTCATGATGAGTTCATGGCTCTGCTGGATGCGTATGACTGGGATTTTTGCCAGATACAGTATAATTATTCTGATGAAAACTATCAGGCCGGGGTCACCGGCCTTCAGGCGGCCGCGGCAAAGGGGATACCTGTCATGATCATGGAACCCCTTCTGGGCGGCAAGCTTGCCAAAAGCCTGCCGAAGGCCGCGGAGGAATGTTTCAAACAGGCTGACCCAAACCTGTCCCCAGCGGCATGGGGATTCCGCTGGCTGTATAACCAGCCGGGGGTCACCGTGGTGTTAAGCGGCATGAATGAGCCGGAGCAGCTGGAGGATAATATAAAGACTGCGGAGCTTGCAAACCCCGGAAGTATGACAGAAGATGAACAGGCCGTGATCCGCAAAGTACGGGAAATTTTCAAAACATCTTATAAGGTTCACTGTACAGGCTGCCGCTACTGCATGCCCTGCCCCGCGGGCGTTGATATCCCGGCATGCTTCACCGCTTACAACACAAGGTATTCGATCAGCAAAAGCCAGGGGATGATCCAGTATTATATGGGCAATCTGATGAGTGACGCTCCCAGCTACGCCGGCCTATGCAAAAAATGCGGCAAATGTGAGACGCATTGTCCGCAGAACCTGCCGATACGGGAAGACCTGAAAGCAGTGGCAAAGACATACGAAGGCCCGTTGTTCCAGGTCGCAAAATTGATATTGCCGCTGTTTGTGAGAAAAAAGAAAGCCTGACTTTTTGGGGAAAATAACACGCCGCGGCGGCATGAAAATGCGTCAGCAGATATAAAACTTGCAAAGGAGTTTCCTGTATAATACAAGTATAGGAATTCCGAGAAAGAAGGTTGAAAACAGGAAATACCTCAGAGTAAAATAAGATTCGCTGACTTCGCGGTTAAGCAAAATCTTATTGAACAGAAAGGTATCTAAAATGAAGTGTATCACACAAAACGAAAAAATCAAGGCAATTACTGATGAAACTATTGTGGCAGGAATTGATATTGGCAGTGAAATTCACGTTTTGATAATTGTGTAACCGCTAAAATCAAGGTTTTCTGTTGCTATTGTGTCATGTAAGTGTAATGTTCCCGATTTTGGGACTCTACCGTTCCATTTCCACCAGACCGGGTACAATTTCCGGCGCAACGGGCGCATATATCATATCC
>JAJPXG010000004.1:0-12079 GCA_021205565.1 Lachnospiraceae bacterium
CGAATGGCGTCATGGATTGCGGGAGCGTTTTTGGCGAAGCAATCCATGGTATCATACCCTTTATCCCTTTCATCATAACATCCTCACAAAGGCCTTATGTCTCCAGCTCATACGCCAGCATTGCCAGCACCGCCACCGCCGCCGTTTCCGTGCGCAGGATACGCTGCCCCAGCGTCACCGCCGTAAAGCCTGCTGCCAACGCCTGATCCACTTCCTTCTCTGAAAAGCCGCCCTCCGGGCCGATGAACACCGCGATACTCTTCCCCGGCTTCACAGCGTTTAAAATCTCCCTTGTTGCAGCCATTCCCCTCGCATTTTCATAAGGGAGGAGCTTCACCTGCGTCTCGTCCGCCTGATTTAGTGCCTCTTTAAAAGAAAGCACCGGGCGCACTTCGGGAATCCTATCGCGCTTGCTCTGCTTTGCCGCCGCCTGCGCGATATTCCGCCATCTTAAAAGCTTGGCGTCCGCTTTTTTCGCATCGATTTTCACGACAGAGCGCTCCATCGACACAGGAACGATTCTGTCCACACCCAACTCCACAGCCTTCTCGATGATCCACTCCAGCTTGTCAGCCTTGGGGAGGCCCTGGTAGAGGGTAATGGAACAGGGCAGCTCGTGCGTCTGCGCTGCTTCTGACAGGATCCGGCAGTCTGCGCACTGTTTCGCATACTTATCCACCGTGCAGATATATTTGACGGGCGGCTGCGACTGCACGGCGATGTAAAACTGCTCGCCGGGTTTGATGCGGAGCACATTTTTCATGTGATTATAATCGCTGCCGGTGATGATTGCGTGCCCGTCTGAAATCTGTGAGCTGTCGATGAAAAACTGGTACATAGAGTCAAAACTCCTTCCGCGCCGTCACGCTGACCCATTCGCCCTGGTGCGTCACCTCCACGACGTTAAGCCCGGCGGCCTTCACCGCGTCCACCACCGTCTGCTCCTTATCGTCGATAATGCCGGAGGTAATATAATACCCGCCCGTTTTAAGCTGATGCAAAATCACCGGCGTCAGCGGCACCAACACATCCGCCAGAATATTGGCGACCACAATGTCGTAGCAGTCGTAGCCGACCTTATCCTGCACCTCTTTTTCCGTGATAATATTACCGATACACATCTCAAACTGCTCCGGCGCAATGCCGTTGTCACGGCAGTTTTGCGCCACCGCCTCCACCGCGCAGGGGTCTAAATCCGTGCCCACCGCATGCTTCGCCCCGAACATCAGGGACAAAATCGACAGAATCCCGCTGCCCGTCCCCACGTCCAAAAGCTCGGTCTCTGTGGTGATATATTTGCGAAGCTGGCGGATGCAAAGCTGCGTTGTCTCATGCATTCCGGTGCCAAACGCCGTGCCCGGATCGATATGCAGCACCGGCCCGCCGCCGTTCTCGGCCGGCACCTCCTCCCAGGAGGGGATCACCAGGATATCATCGATATAAAACTGGTGAAAATACTGCTTCCAGTTATTGATCCAGTCCACATCCTCCGTCTCGTCCACCGTCACACTTCCCTCGCCGATGTCCAGAAAATCCCGCCAGCTTTCCAGCTCATCATTTACCAGAGAAAGCAGCGCCTCAGCGCTCGTCTCCTCCCCGTTAAAGACCAGATTGCCGCTCTCATTTTCCTCCACGAAAAAGCTTAAGTACGCAATTCCGTCATCCTCCGGCCCCTGCGGCAGAATATCCACAAACATCTGCTCCTTTTCTAAGGCCGTCAGCGGCACCTTGTCCTCAATCTGCGCCCCCTCAAAGCCCAGATCGCAAAGCGCAGAAATCAGAATATCCTCCGCCTCTGTCGTCGTCTTTATTTTAAATTTCATCCATTTCATTGTGGCTCTCCCCGAAAAAAGGCAGCCCTCACAGCTGCCTTTTTCATACTCAAATCTAAAGCTTCTTCCAGAACTTCCCTTTCTTGTCCTTGGAAGCCTCGTCGCTTCCCTGGCTGCGCGCCGCCGCGTTTAGTGAATCACCCGTCAACTCATCGAACTTTTTCAGCGCCTCCTTTGCCTCATGCGAAAGCTTATCCGGCGTCTCCACCACCAGCGTCACATAGTGATCGCCGCGGGTGTCCTTATTTCTCACGGAAGGAACGCCCTTCCCGCGCAGGCGGATCTTCGTATCGGTCTGCGTGCCCGGTTTGACCTCATAAATCACCTTGCCGTCCACCGTATCGATCATGATCTCGCCGCCCAATGCCGCGATCGCGAAGGAAATCGGGACGGTGGAGAAAATATTCATCTCCTGCCTCTGGAAGACGGGGTGACGTCCCACCACAAATTCCACCAGGATATCGCCTCTCGGGCCGCCGTTTGTTCCCGGCTCGCCTAAACCGGACAGGCGCTTGAACTGGCCGTTGTCCACGCCGGCCGGAATATCCACATCGTAGCGCTTGCGCATGGACACATAGCCGCTGCCGCCGCAGTCCGGGCATTTCTCACGGATGATTTTGCCGGTTCCTCTGCAGTCCGGGCAGGCCTGCACGTTTCTGACCGTGCCAAACATGGACTGCTGTGTAAATACCACCTGGCCCTTGCCGCCGCACTTTAAGCAGGTCTCCGGGCTGGTACCGGGTTTCGCGCCGGTACCGTGGCACTTATTACATTCTTCTTTGACATTTAATTCTATCGTCTTGGTGCAGCCGAAAATGGCTTCCTCAAACGTAATCCTGACACTGGTGCGCAGATTCGCCCCCTGCTGCGGCGCGTTCCCGCGACCGCCGCCTCTGGAAGACCTCCCGCCTCCGAAGATATCTCCGAAGCCAAAGAAATCACTGCCGAATATGTCAGAAAAATCCATATTGTTGAAGTCGAAACCGCCGAAGCCGCCTTCGCCGCCGCTGCCGTCAAACGCCGCGTGGCCAAACTGATCGTACTTGCGCCTCTTCTCAGGGTCGGACAGCACAGTGTATGCCTCGGATGCCTCCTTGAACTTGGCCTCCGCCTCCTTATCGCCGGGATGCATATCCGGATGATATTTCTTGGCAAGGGTACGGTAGGCTTTTTTCAGGGCCGCATCATCTGCGCTCTTATCAACACCAAGCACTTCATAATAATCTCGTTTCTGTTCTGCCATTTACTATCTCCATCAACGCAGCGCATGCCGGATGAAATCAGGATTCCTGCGAATATTCACGGAATATTCTCTCCTCGGTCACCATTCCTCGGTACGCACGAGACAGCCTACCCCTCTGATCTGACGGAGGGATAAGCTGTTCCCTTACTGCTCACACACATTTATAATACTGAATGTTTATGCCTAACACCCTACCGCCGTCCGCTGCCGCTTCAAGCCAGGGTTGTTTATGCATCTGTTTCCCGCACAAACCATGCGCGTGTTATATTTTACACCTCTCTGTAGTCGCCGTCAATGATATCATCATCCGGATTGCTGTCGGATGCGGAGCCGCTGTACTGGCCTGCGCCGCCCATATCCGGGCCTGCTCCCATGTTGGGATCCGCGCCGCCCTGCGCACCCTGCATGTTCTCATACATCTTGGTGAACACGCCCTGCGCGTCATTCATCAGCTTCTCCCTTGCCGCCTTCAGCTCATCAATGTCGCTGTCGGACATCTCCTGGTTGGCCGTTCTGTCAAGGATAGCCTTCACATCGGCGATATCCGCCTCAACTTTGGACTTCTCATCCGCGGAAATCTTGTCGCCAACCTCATTTAAAGCCTTCTCGGTCTGGAAGACGAAGGAGTCGGCGTCATTTCTGGTGTCAATGGCTTCCTTACGCTTCTTATCCTGTGCCTCGTACTCGGCAGCTTCCTTCACAGCTCTGTCGATCTCAGCGTCGGACATGTTGGAGCCTGCGGTGATGGTGATGTGCTGCTCCTTGCCGGTGCCCAGATCCTTGGCGGATACGTTCACGATGCCGTTGGCGTCGATGTCGAAGGTCACCTCGATCTGCGGTACGCCTCTCATTGCCGGCGGAATGCCGTCTAAGCGGAACTGGCCAAGGGACTTATTGTCTCTGGCAAACTGACGCTCGCCCTGTACCACGTTGATATCCACAGCGGTCTGATTGTCCGCGGCGGTGGAGAACACCTGGCTCTTTCTGGTAGGAATGGTCGTATTTCTCTCGATCAGTCTGGTCGCAATGCCGCCCATGGTCTCGATGGACAGTGACAGCGGCGTTACATCCAGCAGTAAGATCTCGCCCGCACCGGCATCGCCCGCGAGCTTGCCGCCCTGGATGGAAGCGCCTAATGCCACGCACTCGTCAGGATTTAAGGACTTGCTCGGCTCCTTGCCGGTCAGCTGGCGCACCTTCTCCTGCACAGCAGGGATACGGGTGGAACCGCCTACTAACAGCACCTGTCCTAAGTCCGCGTTGGTCAGGCCGGCGTCCTTCATGGCGTTCTGTACCGGGATTGCGGTCTTCTCTACCAGGTCATTAGTCAGCTCATCAAACTTCGCACGGGTCAGGTTCACGTCAAAGTGCAGCGGTCCGTCGGAATTCATGCTGATGAAAGGCAGGTTGATGTTGGTCGTGGTCGCGCTGGAAAGCTCTTTCTTGGCCTTCTCAGCCGCTTCCTTTAATCTCTGCAGCGCCATCTTATCCTTGGAAAGGTCAACGCCGTTGGTCTTTTTAAATTCGGAAACCATCCAGTCGATCAGTCTCTGGTCGAAGTCGTCGCCGCCTAAGTGCGTATCGCCATTGGTCGCCAGCACCTCGATGACACCGTCGCCGATCTCAATGATGGACACATCAAAGGTACCGCCGCCCAGGTCGTAGACCATGATCTTCTGCTCTTTTTCATTATCCAGGCCGTAAGCCAGAGCAGCAGCCGTAGGCTCGTTGATAATTCTCTTGACATCCAGACCCGCGATCTTGCCGGCGTCCTTGGTCGCCTGACGCTGCGCGTCATTGAAGTATGCGGGAACGGTGATAACCGCCTCGGTCACCTTCTCACCCAGGTAGTTCTCCGCGTCTGCCTTCAGCTTCTGCAGGATCATCGCGGAAATCTGCTGCGGGGAATATTTCTTGCCGTCGATGACGCGGCCTCTGTCGGTACCCATATCTCTCTTAATAGAAGAAATGGTCTTCTCCGCGTTGGTCACGGCCTGACGCTTTGCGGGCTCGCCGACCAAACGTTCACCGGTCTTGGTGAAAGCCACTACGGAAGGTGTTGTTCTGGAACCTTCGGTGTTGGCAATTACGGTGGGCTGTCCGCCCTCCATCACAGCTACGCAGCTGTTGGTTGTTCCTAAGTCAATTCCTATAATCTTTGCCATGGTAATCTCCTCCTGATTATTACAAAAAAATTTACTGTACCATTTCGTGAACCGGTGTGCCGCTACTCGACGACCGCCACCATGCTGTGCCGTATCACGGTATCTCTGTAGGTGTAGCCCTTCTGCAGCTCCTGCGCGACAATGCCGGACTCATACTCCTCACTCGTTACCTGCATCACCGCATTATGCTTCGCCGGGTCAAATTCCTGCCCTACGGCGTCAATCGCCTTCACACCGATATTATCCAGCTCGGTCTGAAGCTGTTTGTATATCATATTCATTCCTTCCGCGACGGCTCCCTGCCGCTCTGCTTCGGGAATGCTGGATAATCCTCTTTCAAAATTATCGACCACCGGAAGGATTTTCTCGATCACGCTGCGCGCGCCGGTCTCAAACATCTGCTGCTTTTCCTTCTCGCTGCGCCTGCGGAAGTTCTCAAACTCCGCCATCTGACGCATGACCCGGTCCTCTAACTCCGCGATTCTCTCTTTATCTTTGTCCTTCTCTTTGTTTTTATCTTTTTTGCTGAAGAAGGATTTTTTTTCTTTTGCGGTGGATGCGGTGGACTCACCAGCTGCGGTATCACTGCTTTCATCAGCTGCGTTCTCATCGTTCTCTTCGGTTGAAGCACCCTCATCCTGTGCTTCATCATTCATCCCGGTATCCGACGCATTTTCCTGTGCTGCATTGGCCTGAGCATCCGCTTGATCAGCCTCCGCGTTCGCGGATTCGCCTGACTTGTTTGCACTCTCAGGCTTTCCGTCAGCGTCTGCCATATTCTGATCGATTTCCTGATCCTGTTTTTTTTCTGTTTCTGTCATGATCTCTCCTAAATCGTTATTCTTCCTTATATAATTCCTCCAGCTGCTGCTTGATCGTCTTCAAAGACCCTACCACCTTCTCATAATCCATGCGCTTCGGACCAATAATACCGATCGTCC
This sequence comes from Lachnospiraceae bacterium, assembly GCA_021205565.1. Taxonomy (GTDB): domain Bacteria; phylum Bacillota; class Clostridia; order Lachnospirales; family Lachnospiraceae; genus RGIG6307. Next base: position 6,182 of record JAJPXG010000004.1, read on the forward strand.
CCCGCATGCCCTGCCCCAGCTCATAGGTGGCTGTGACAACACTGCAGTCCTTCATCGGCATGGGCGCTTCCTCCCCGATATAGACCTGAATGCCCGTCTCGCTGGTGTCCTCCAGCGTCTGTTCCACGATATCGCTCAACTGGTGCTTTTCCTCCAGTGTGGTGATCAGGCGGCTCGCGTTCTGGTGATCGGACAGCTCCGGATATTTGAAAATATTATTGGCTCCGGAGGTGTAGATTTCCAGACCCTCGTCGGCCTTGATGGCCATCGCCACCTCGTCTAAGACCTTTGCAATCAGCTCACTGTGGATACCGGCATTCTGTTTCAGCGCCGTGATCACACCCAGATTGATCTCCTCCATGGACATGCCGCTTAAATTGGTATTCAGCAGCATGTTCAGATTAAGCAGAGCCTCGTCATCCAGATACTCATCCACGCCGAACACGGAATTACGGATTACGTTGCCCTCGGCCACGATCACCGCCAGAATCTGGTGCTCATCCACGCGGGAAAGCTGGATAAATTTCAGCTTATTGCGGTGTGTGGACGGTGCGGAAATCACGGTGGTGTAATTCGTATTGACCGCCAGAAGCTTCGCCACCTGCTGTAAGAGCTCGTCAGTCTTTTTCTCCTTATCCAGGAGAAGCTCCTTTAACTCGTCGATCTCTTTGGTCTTATCCTCCAGCATGGTGTCGACATAAAGCCGGTACCCCTTGTCGGATGGAATGCGTCCCGATGAGGTATGCGGCTGCATGATCAGTCCCATCTCCTCCAGGTCCGCCATTTCGTTGCGGATCGTGGCACTGCTCAAATGCAGATCCGTGTCCTTCGAAATCGTGCGGCTGCCCACCGGCTCGCCGGTCTCCAGATAATTGCGGATGATGGCGTGTAAAATTTTCTTTTTTCTTTCATCTAATTCCACAGCGCCGCCTCCTTCGTGTTATTAGCACTCGAATTGCCCGAGTGCTAACTGTTCTGAACCTAAGATAGCACTTGAAGATATGATTGTCAACTATTAATTTCTGAAAAAAATATGAACTCAATGTGAGAAAAAAGGAAACAAGATTAAATCCCGGCAGAGCCGGAAAAGAGATCACATCAGTTCCCCTTTTCCGGCTCTGCCGGGATTTAATCAGTATATCAGCCGATTACGAATTCGCTTTAAATACAAGATAATCTCCCACAACTTCATACAGGCTGTAATAAGTTTCCCCCTCATAGAATACACTATGGTATGCGTCCACATTCAGAATAATATAATCCACCTCACACGCCGCTGCAAGTTCACCGACCGCCTCCATGTCAATTCCATCCGGGTCTGACATCAGCGAAGTGATTTCCTTATATTCACTGCATGTCGAAGCGATCAGCGGCATAGATCCTACATTCACATTGGCTAACCGAATCTGACCGGAATACTGCCTGAAATAGTCTATATCGTCATCATTAATCAAAAGCAATGGCTCCTCATTTTCCGAAAGCACCAGGTCACAGACATCCACCACATCCTGCGGCAGACCATATACATTTTCTATTTTATAGAGATCCTCATAAAAATCTTCCCATGTTGCGTCAGAAATAAAAAAAATCAGAAATAAGGCTGCAATTACCGCAGCAATCATCTCCTTTCCCTTCGCCGACTTTATACCGCAGCTGATCACCAGCGCAATGATAAACGGAATGGGAATGACTGCGATAAACCTGTCAGGAGCATAACTCATGATTACCTGAATAACATTCGTATACATCCAATAGCTGATAAATACCAGAAAAACTGTATATACCGGATAAACAAATTTATATCTCATATCTCTGCTGCGCATCACTGTCGGCAGAAGAAAAAGACTCAGATAAAAGGCTCCGCTCCCGGTACCTGCAAGCCAGTTTTGCCGCACTATTTCAAACATACCATCAAACATAAAAAATATTCCTCCCGCTAGTAGGTTATATAAAGCAGTGCGTACACAATATTAGGAAGGCACAACAGACATGGAATCAGAAATCGTCTGACAGATTTTAATGACCGGCCTTTTACAGCGTCCCACAGAGCCCATACTCCCGTCACTACAGGCAGTAAAACGCAGGACATAGTGGTTGCCATGCAGCCCCCAAGCAACACTAATTCCAGTCTCAGATACAGTTTCCCCGGCCGTTCTTTATCCGCAATTTCCATCATAATAAATATAAGAACCGGGATAAGTACAGCATATAAAATGCTTTTTCCCCAACGCATAAAATGCAGCGCCAGACTGATCCCTTCCGGCGGCAGGACATGATTTGTCAAATTAAAAAGACTGTATATGCATAAAAACACGCCAGTCCATCCGGTATTTTTTCTGCATAGCTGTCTGCCCAGCAAATACGCCGCCCCATAAGCAATAGGAATCATAAACAGATTCACTACAATATGCGTAAAAGTAGCCGGGTGAATACTCAGCAGCCTGCACCACATGGCCCAGAACATCAGAACCGGCGCTACGGCATCCTTGGTAAACTCGGACATGATTTCCCCAAGGTATTCCCCTGTGCCAGGATGATATAGCAGCATTTCATCTGTTTCCACTGCATCCACCACCGCGCCTACGTACCGGACATCATCCTGATTATGTTTATCATAAAAAGCCCCATAATATGTATGAATCAGGATCAGCACCGCCGCCAGCAAAAACCAGATATTTTGTCTGTTCTTCACGGCAGTACTGATTTTAGCCAGCTGATGTCTGTAATACGCGCCGCGGCTTTTGACCAGCATGACAATCGAGGCCATGCACAGCACCACCATGACAACTGCCATATAAATCACAAGCTCATGCAACTTTCGCTTGAAATAAATCGCCGGGACCGCAGCCACCTGAAAGGCGGCAAATAAGGTCAGTAATCCCATGATCGTCGCCAGCCAGAGAGAATCCTGATACTCTTCCCAGTGATTGACCCACAGCTGGCCGATCAGGTTGCAGAGAAATAAAATCAACGCTGCCGCCGCAAAAATCTGAACCATATCCTTACCCCGCGATCGCAAAATACAGAAGGACAATCACGCCCAGAATAATGCGATAATACCCGAATACTTTAAAGTCATGCTTCCTGATATAATCCAGGAGGAAGCGAATCACCAGAAGCGACGTCACAAACGCGACCGCCATGCCGATCAACAGCACAGCAGCCTCCAGAGCCGTGAAGGAAAAACCGAATTTCAAAAGCTTTAACAGGCTGGCTCCCGCCATCACCGGCACTGCCATAAAGAAAGTGAACTCAGCTGCAGCGGTACGGCTCACGCCGATTAAAAGCGCGCCCACGATGGTAGCCCCGCTGCGGCTCGTTCCCGGGAAAATGGCCGCCAGAAGCTGAAAGCATCCGATGATCAGAATCGTCTTTAAGTCCATCTCCTCAATGGAATTCACCTTCGGCTCCCTGCCCTTATTCCAGGTTTCAATCACGATAAAAGCCACGCCGAACACAATCAGAGCGATGGAAACCACGATTCCATTATAAAAGTGCTCATCCACAAAATCATCCAGCAGGATTCCCACCACCGCTGCGGGGATGCAGCCGATCAGCACCTTGACCCACATGCGGATGATATCCATATCAATCGTAATGTGTCCGGAAGGGTGCTTTCTGTCCTGCACTTTTGTAAACGGGAAAAGCCGCCCCCAGAACAATACCACCACGGCCATGATGGCTCCCAACTGAATCACCACGTCAAACATACTGAAAAAATCCTCACTGACATTTTCAAACGTGATGAATTCCTCCAGCAGGATCATATGGCCGGTGGAGCTGATCGGAAGCCACTCAGTAATACCCTCCACCAGGCCGAACAGAATTGCGACCAGAATGTCTAACATAAGCTTACTTTCTCCCCTCCAGGAATTCTGACGATTTCTCCATCTACGGACAGCCACATATCCATGACGGTCGGATTGTATACAAAGCTCTCATCCGCAGCGAACTGTAAAAGCTTTGAGGCTTCCATATAATCGTGAATCTCAATATTGGTGGCATACCAGATGTCCGGCTGCCCGCCCATCATTTTGCAGAATTCCTCCATCAGATCCCAGTTGTTCATGTTGTCGAACTCATAGGAATGGCCCCAGACATACATACACTTCAGATACTGGATTTTTTTGAAATTCAGGAACTTCTCACCCAGCTCCAGAAGATTGCGGTTGTGGTGACAGGTTGCTCTCCAGTACATCCAGTCCGACGGCAGATCAAAGCCTCCCGTTTCCTCCACCGGACGTCCGTAAGCGATGCCGCAGTCCGAAAAAATGCGCTTCACCTGGTCATTCACGGAGCCGTTGGGATAAGCGTGGCCTCTCACCGGATAACCTGTAAGCGCCTCAAGTCCCTTTCTGTCTTCCACGATTTCTCTGTAAATCTCTGTCGAGGGGCAGCGGGCGATCGTAGGATGGGTGCAGGTATGCGTCGCCACCTCATGTCCCTGATAGAGCGTTTTCACTTCTTCTCCCGAAATACGCTCCGGCTGGTTCATCAGACCGGAGTTTAAGTTGAAGGTCCCGCGGATGCCGTATTTGTTAAAAATAGAGATCAGTTTTCTGTCGGCAAGCTTGCCGTCGTCATAGCTCATGGTGAGTGTTTTAGCTTTCCCCTCCGGGAAGCAAATGTAAATTTTCATGGTTTGTGTCCTTTCTGAAATGTAGTATCTGTCACCCGTGAATGGTCTGCAGATAGTTAACAAACTGCTGCGCCGTTCTTCCCGAGATTCCCCCGTGGGAAAGCTCCCACTTATTGGCCTCCGCTAAAAGCTCCTCATCTGGAAGGGTGACTCCGGCGCGGTGCGCCAGACCCAGCACAATCTCCTTAAACTCCTTCGGCGAGGGTTTGGAGTAGTTAATCGTAACGCCGAAGCGGTATACCAGGGAGAGCTTCTCCTCCATGGTGTCGGAGCGGTGTAAGCCGCCGCCCTTCTCCATATCGTCCCGGTCGGACCAGACCTCCTTGATCAGGTGGCGCCGGTTGGAGGTAGCGTAGATCAGGATGTTGTCCGGCTTTGTCTCCACACCGCCCTCGATCACCGCCTTTAAGAATTTATATTCCACCTCATACTCCTCGAAGGAGAGATCGTCCATGTAAATGATAAATTTATAATTGCGGTTCTTGATGCGGGCAATGACGCCGGAGAGGTCTTTAAACTGGTGCTTGTAAATCTCGATCATGCGCAGGCCGTCCGGATAAAACTGATTGACGATGGCCTTGATGCTGGTGGATTTGCCGGTGCCGCTGTCGCCGAAAAGCAGGACATTGTTGCACTTTCTGCCCTCCACAAAGGCGCGGGTATTGTCCACGAGCTTCTTTTTCTGGATTTCGTAGCCGATCAGGTCGTCTAACATGACCTTGTCCATGTTGTTGATGGGCAGGAATGTGACGTCTCCGTCATGATCTCCGGACTGGATGCGGAAGGCTTTATTTAAACCGAACATGCCCACGCCGAACGCTTTATAAAAGTCCGTCACGCAGGTAAAAAATTCGTCCTCGTCCTTTGTCCGGGCAAGCTTTTCGCTTAAGTCCTGCACCTTTTCACTGACGTTTTTATTGTACATCAGCTCTTTTTTGCTGATGGCGTGATAATGCGTGATCCGGGTGAAGCAGTCGATATGCAGCCGCTTTTCAATCACACTGAAATCATAATGAAATAACTCCCGGAATGCCTTAAAATCGCCTTTTGCAAATTCATTGACACTGCCGCCCTCACTCGCGCCCACCTTCTCGCAGGTAATGCTGAACGGGTTTTCCACCGTAATCAGCAGAAAAGTCAGATAGTTCTGCCAGAGGTTTGTATCAAAGCCATAATCGGTGCCCACCTCCAGAATCCGCTTGATCTGACGGTGAATCCGGGTGATCAGTACATCATCCGGCACACTTCCCGCCTCAAAG
>JAJPXG010000004.1:12089-17730 GCA_021205565.1 Lachnospiraceae bacterium
AATAATATTGATCATATCTCAGAACCCGAACACGCCATCCACAGATTCGTCGTTGTCAATCCACTCCTGCACCTTGATCGTGCGGTACGCATCCTTCGTATCCCGGATATACACGGTCTCAATGCCGGCATTGATCACCATTCTTTTACACATGGAGCAGCAGCAGGAATTCACCACATACTCCTGGGTATCCGCCTCGAGTCCTACCAGATAGAGGCTGGAGCCGATCATCTGGTCACGGCTGGCGGAGATGATGGCGTTCGCCTCCGCATGCACGCTGCGGCAGAGCTCATAGCGCTCGCCCCGCGGAATATTTTTCTGCGAACGGATACATACGCCCAGATCACTGCAGTTTGCTCTGCCCCTGGGAGCACCCACATAACCCGTGGAAATGACCTCATCGTCCTTGACAATGACGGCTCCGTACCACCTGCGCAGGCAGGTGCAGCGCTGAGAGACAGCTTCCGCCAGATCCAGATAATAATTGATTTTATCTCTTCTCATTCTCTTTATCCTCCGATCCCCGGTTCTTTGCGGTCGATCCAGACCGGAAAATCATGGCTCATTGCGCGGACAGCATCATCCCTTCAGCCCCCTGGACTGCCGATCCATATCCTCCACCACGATGTCGTAGATCTCGCCGAGAGTGGCGCAGTATTTCAGTACATCCCAGGGCTCATTGGTGTGGAAATGAATTTTAATCAGCTCCTCATCGCCCACTACCAACAGGCAGTCTCCCTTAAAATGCTCCGTAATATAGTCGTTGATCTCGTCCTCGTCAAGGTCCGTGCCCTCGATCAGAAGCTGTGTGTCATATTTGAATTCCAGCATGCTCTTTCCTCCCTGAAATCATTTTTTCATAAACAGCGCAGATCTTCGCTGCGGCTGTATCCCGTTTTATTCCGGTGAAGCTTTTCTTTACTGTGCGGAAATCGCATCGATCAAAGCAAGCTCCTCCTCTGTAAAGCCCGCGCCCTCCATGGCCTTTAAATTATCCAGAATCTGCTCCGGCCTGGACGCGCCGATCAAAACGCTGGTGACCTGCCCATCCTTTAAAATCCATTTCAGTGCCATCTGGGAAAGCTTCTCGCCGCGCTGCAGCGCCAGGTCGTTCAGGGCTCTGATCTGATGAAGCTTTTCTTCCGTCAGGCTCGATTCCTTTAAGAAACGGCCGTCCGTTCTGACACGGCTGTCAGCCGGAATTCCGTTCAGGTAACGGTCCGTCAGCGTTCCCTGCGCCAGCGGGCTGAAACAGATAATGCCCTTTTTCTCCCGCACCGCCGTCTCTTTCAGACCGTTTTTCTCAATGGTGCGGTTGAAAATATTGTAGGAATTCTGATTGATGACCAGCGGGCAGTTTAAATCCTCCATGATGCGGCAGGCTTTCTCCAGTGTCGGTCCGTCATAATTGGACACGCCCGCGTACAGCGCCTTCCCGCTTCGCACCGCCTGCGCGAGAGCGCCCATCGTCTCCTCTAAGGGCGTATTCGGATCCATGCGGTGATGATAATAGATATCCACATAATCCAGACCCAGGCGCTCCAGGCTCCGGTCAAGGCTTGCCAGCAGATACTTTCTGCTGCCCCAGTCGCCGTAGGGGCCGTCCCACATGCCGTAACCTGCCTTGGTGCTGACGAGGATTTCATCGCGGTAGGGAGTAAGTTCCTCTTTCATAATCTTTCCAAAATTACGCTCCGCGCTGCCCGGCTCGGGTCCGTAGTTATTGGCCAGGTCAAAATGCGTGATACCATGGTCGAAGGCCGTGAGCACCATCTTTTTCATATTCTCATATACGCCGGTATCCCCGAAGTTATGCCAGAGGCCAAGAGAAACCTCGGGGAGCTTTAAACCGCTGCAGCCGCAGCGGTTGTAGACCATATTATCATATCGGTTTGGATTTGCTGTATACATTTTCATTTCCGCCTTTCCCATTTATCCTTATATATTCAATCGCCGTTTCCATTTTCCAGCCGTTTTGCCCTGTCAGTAATGTGTGAAAGCGGCCGCTTCTTTCTGCGCTCCGGCCGGCCCCGCCTACTCTTCCCGCACATCCTCGATCGTCAGCGTCATCAGCTCCTCATCGGAAATGTCCTTTTTCCCGGAGAGACGGTTCGCCTGGCGCACAATCGCCTTCTCAAAAAAGTTGCGGGCCTCGCGGCCGTTGGCGAAATTACGGTCCCGCTTCTCATAGCATTTCGTAAAATAATCCAGAAGATACTGGCTGCAGTCCTCGCTGCACTTATAGCCGGAACGCTCGCACGTTCCCTTGAAAATCGCCACCAGCTCCTCCGGCACATAGTCGGAAAAATAAATAAATTTATTAAAGCGCGAGCGAAGTCCCGGGTTGGAGTCCAGAAATTCCTCCATCAGGTCCGGATAGCCCGCCACAATTACGATCAGGTCATCCCGGTGATCCTCCATACCTTTTAAAAGCGTATCGACCGCCTCCTGGCCGAAATCCGTAGGACCCTTGTTGGCAGTCAGGGCATAAGCCTCATCAATGAACAGAATGCCGCCCATGGCCCGCTCCAAAAGCTCCTGCACCTTGATCGCGGTCTGGCCCACATAGCCGCCCACCATGCCGGAACGGTCCACCTCCACTAAGTGGCCCTTGCTCAAAACCCCCATGCGCTGGTAGATCTTCGCCAAAAGTCTGGCCACCGTCGTCTTGCCGGTGCCGGGATTGCCGGAAAAAACCAGGTGCAGGGACATGGGCATGACAGTCAGACCGCGCTCCTCACGGATTTTGCGAATCTGCAGGAGATTCACCAGTGAGCTGACGTCCTTTTTTACCTCCGTCAGACCCACTAAGGAATCCAGCTCCGCCATCAGCTCTTCAAGCGTCTCCTCTTTTTCCTCTTTTCCATCGGATTTTTTCGCGGCGTTTGCGCCGCTGGCTTTATGCTCCGCTCCACCTGTCCCGCTTAAGCCCGGACCTTGAATATTGTCCGTCATATATTTGCGCAGCATGGCCAGGTATTTGGTCATGTTCGCACTCTCCGCCTCGCTGACCTGATCATCGCAGGCTAAAAACTCCTTGCCCACCTGGTCATAAAGCCCATAAAGAGACTCACACATCAGCGTTTCGTTTTTTCCTGTCTTTTGATAAATCTGGTTGTCCGCCCTGACAAAGGTGCGCATGCCGTTGGGGACACTGCTCTCGTATACCGGGCCGCTGATCTGATACTTTTTAATCAGGCCTGGCATGTCCGTCGGCGCCATCACGCGCTCAAAATAATCATGAATAAACTGCGTCTCCTGCAGCGTGGCCGATTTATCCGCCGAGGAAAGATACATGGTATACTTCATCATCTCAATCCGCACATAATCGCGGGTTTGAAGGGAAGTCCCCGGGCAGACCGTTTTGATGCCCATGCCGTTTTTATCCAGAACATCGCAGATCTGGTAGACACTGTTCATTGCTTTTTTCAGGGAGGTATTCACACTCAATTTCGGTTCCTCTTTTCCTTGCGCAGTCAGCGCTTACAGGCCTTGAAACAATCCGTTTCTTCACAGGCTGAGTTCAAAAATTTAAGGCCCGTTTTCGTTCAATCTGTAGCTCAGTATAGCAGAATTTCCGTTCTCTGTCATTGAAAATTCACATGACTTTATGTATTTTTCATCTGCGGTATTGATTCCACAGTCTCGTGATCGCCTTCTCCACATACGCGGCGGTATCCCCGGCGGTCATGCTGACCGGGTTTTTGTCCGCCTCGGCCATCTCGCCCGCCATGCCGGCCACGAAAGCTGCCGTACAAGCCGCCCGCAGCGGATCTGAAATGTAGCCCGCCATGCCGCAAAGCACACCAGATAAAACGTCGCCGCTGCCGGCGGTCGCCATGCCGCTGCATCCCCGGTCAGTCTGATGCGTTCTCACACCGTCCGTCACGGTTGTCACATGACCCTTTAAAAGCACCGTCACTCCATATGCTGCCGCAAATTCCTTCGCCAGCCGCACGGGACTTCGCACAATTTCCTCCACGGATGCGCCGCAAAGCCTGGAAAATTCCATCACATGAGGAGTCAGAATCACCTGACATGCGGTTGTTTTCAGAAGCTCCTTTAAGTCCCCGTGCGCCGCCAGCTCGTTTAAACCGTCCGCGTCGATGATGAAGGTGAGCTTTTTATTCTGTAAAATATACCGCAGGATTTTCGCGGTCTCTTCTCCCGTGCCAACGCCCATGCCGAAGGCCGCGGCCCGCTGTTTTAAAAGCGCCTCGTCCAGCCTGTCCGCATCAAAGCGGAGCTGTCCGTCTGGCGTGGACGGCATGGGCAGGAAGGTGCTCTCCAGAATATACGGTAAAATTGCCTGCGGCAGAGGCTCAGGCGCCGCCAGTCTCACCACTCCCGCTCCGGCGCGCATGGCGGCAGTGGTCTGCGCCAGCAGATCTGCCGCCGCCTGCACCCCGCTGCACGACAAATTCGCCAGCTTCACCGCGCCGCTGTAGCGAACGGATCCTCCCAACAGCGTCACATATCCGTAATTTCCCTTATGGCTGTCAGCCGGTCTTTCCCCAAGCCAGAAAGCCGCTTCTTTTTCCGTTACCAGATGGCACATTCCGGCCTCCTCCGCTTCAGTCATGCCGCTCATCCTCGTTCGTATAGCACTCGCAGAAACGGGCGCTTTCCGCCTCCGGCTCCCCCGCCGCGTACAGATGCGAGGTATCCCCGAAATTCGACATTCTGAAATACGCGATACCTTCCCGGCGCTCTTCACTGCGAAGCACCGTTACGGAGGTCGGCGCAGCACAGCACCCATGCCAGAGAATCATCGGAGAAACATTTAAAAGGTGGGACAAAAGCACACATTCCAGCCCGAAATGGCAGAAAAAGACAATTGTGTCATTATTCGCCTGCCGTGCACGATAATACGCGCCCTCACGGACGTAGCCATGGGACGCAAGCAGCGCATCAAAATGCTCCGTCACATACCGGTAGCTTGCGCCCACATCCGCCTCTTTCATGACAACTGTCTGATCCCAGCAATCCCTGTCAAAATATCCTGGTTCCAGAGTCCACTCAGCAGGCAGCCAGTCCCAGACAATATGGCCTGCTCCCTCGCTTCCTCTTGTAATGCGCGGCCAGAACTCCCGAAGCCAGTCGCAGGTGACCGCGGTCATATTCTTGCGCTCCAACGTGGGACGCGCCGTATCCTGCGCCCTGCCTAAAGGCGACACATAGACCGCTTTTACCGGCAGCTTCTCCATGCGGTCCGCCAGCGCAAGCGCCTCCCGCTTTCCCTTTTGGGTCAGGGTATCATGTTCATAGTCCGGATCTCCGTGCCGGATAATCAGTATCTTCATCTTATCTCCCCGTTTCGTCCTTCATTTCCCGGTCCTGCCATCCTGTCTGCTTTCAAGACGCTTCCGATATCCGCAACCGTTTCAGCCTGTCCGGTATTTTTTCTCCAGCTCATCCAGATCCTCGTCCACGTTGCGGACCAGATCCGGCCGGCTCAGCTCATGCGCTCTGCCCTCCTGCTGCAGAAAGCGCCAGGCCATCATGAATGTCATTTCATCAAAATAAGTAAAATACCGGTTGTTGATGTGCTGCACCCGTTCATCGATGGTCATGCCATCGGGCGCGCAGCCATATCCGATGCCCTCGTCCAGCGCCTCAATACAGATCTGCTTCTGCAGGG
>JAJPXG010000004.1:17740-20404 GCA_021205565.1 Lachnospiraceae bacterium
GGCGAAATCAGAGGAAATATTCTGAATCTGAAAAACATAAATATAAACGCGAAGCCAGCCGGTCGGCCCCTGGAACCACTGGCCGATCGTATCATATTTCTGTGTCATGGCTTCCGCTTCCTTTTTCCAGCCTTCAGAGACATAAGACGCCTCGGCAATCCGGTTCACCTCCGCGTCCGTGAGCGTCAGGCGGTACTTCAGATTAAACTCCTGTATGACCTTTTTGCGCTTCGCCAGGGGCCGGGCTAAGAGGGTGCTCTCCATTTTAGACAAAGGATCAGGCTGGGTCTGTGAGAAACATCCGCCGCCTGTCTGTTTTGCCGAATCCTGCCGCGCAGATTCTCTCTGCCGGCGGCCCGTTTCATGGTCGGGATTGTCCTGCGGCCGCGCGGATTCGCTCTGTCGGCGGCCCGTTCCACGGTCTGGATTGTCCTGCGGCCGATATTTCGCCTGTTCGTAAGCCTCCTGCCAGCTGTTTTTTTCCTTCTTCTGTTTTTTATTGATATAATACCAGATCAGCGCGCCGATCACCGCGACGGAGACAAAACCTCCCGAGGAAATCAGTCCAGCCAGAACGGAAATGCCGATATACGCCATAATCACTTTTTTGAAAAGATCGCCCCGCCTGCGGTCCGCATTTGTTTTTCTCATGATAGCCGCGATGAAAATCAGCAGCACAATGATGCTCATAATTCAGGTATCTCCCCTCTCATTTTCAGGCAAAAGTCCGTATCCTGCTCTCTGTGTTTTCATGACAGATCATTTCTGTAAACCGCATACACGGTAAGGACTTCCTCCCCATCCACATAAAGACCGTCCATTCTTTGTATGGTCACTGAAATATCAGCCGGACAGATATAGTAGCTGATCCACTGCACCGACTGATCCGAAGAGCAGATGTAATACAGCGTCCCGCCATTCTCAAGTTCATTTGCAAAACTGCCCTCAATCCCGTAATGTTCCAGCTTTTCATAGTACAGCGGGCTATTTACCATCCACCCTCCCGCCAACACGAAATTATTCATTACCGTTCTGTAAGAGGAAAACATATTTTCCGGCCCAGTACCCGTCAACGCCTCTACATCCGTGAAATACAGGTTCTCAGGATGATCACTGCAATATTCCCTGTACACGTCCCAGATTTTATTATTTTCCATCTGTGCCGAGTAATCTTCTTCAAATTCCGGCACCGTACAGGACAGATGTATCCACAGGCAGACAAGACCGCACACAGCCATGCAGCCGTATAAAATATTTCTGCGGAATTTCAGATGGATGTTTCTGACTTCTTCGATACAAATTCCGGCAAGGACCATGACCACGGCAAATGATATTCCATGGTATACGTGAGATGCCACACGATCCACCCAATACAGATAGAACCAGCAGACCACATAGCCAAAATACAGAATCTGCAGTTGCAGCACAGCCGCCGGGTCCTTTGCCAGAATACAGACCAGAATGGTCGCTGCAAACACCAGAAGAAGCAGCCAGTCATCCGGCTGCACGGAATCATCCCGGAAACGGTTTGCAACCGTAGCCAGTGTCTCCCGGATATCGTCCAAAACAGACTCCCTCACAGGCTCCGCGTACTCTGCCACCGTCTGCAGCACATACGCGTTGAGGTTGTCGGAAAACGCACAGTCATATAAAATCAGATCATAATAATCCTGCATCGAAAGCCCCAGACTGTCGTACAGCTCCCGATTGTCCTCATAATCCGGGACACCGTAATAATCATAAATGTCTGTTCTGTATACATTGAATGTGGCATATTCAATCCAGTCATCCGTTGCGTAAACCAACGCCGTCAGCTTGCGGCTGCCGATCGTCAGCAGGGCCGCTGTCACAAAAAAAGCTCCGTATTTTAAAATCCGTATTTTCTGCTCCTTAAAATTTCTGACCAGCCAGATTAACGCCCGGCACCCGAGCAGCAGAATACAGACAGCCCATAATTCCAGGATATATTCCTGAAAGCAGATCCCGCCGATTAAAAACAGCGCTGCCGCGGTCATCAGGCCGTATTCCACCCTCCCCGCCTTTTTGCCTCCCATGATAAGAAGCTTATATGCACAGGCGATGCCTAAAAAGACCAGATGCAAAAGACCTACATTGTTTCGGATCAGAGCAGCAAGAAGAAAGAGTACGAGCGGCAGAATGAGTGACTTCCAGCAAAGTTCCTCATCCGGATCCTGCCGATCGAGAAGGATCAGGAAGACCGCGCCTTCCGCTAAAATGCCGGCGGTCATCGTATACTGAGAAAACACCAGCCAATAAAGCAGCAGAGCACAGTATAAAAGGCCAAAAGAAAAGCTGCCCGCAATTCGAACCCACGTTCCGGACGCCCGTTTGCAGATGCAGTGACAGCACAACCACAGCACAGCGAACTGACTCCCCGCCAGAAAGAGACCATACCAAGGAACTGCGGGCACCAATCCATACAGCCCTGCAAATAAAACGCTCAGAATTGGAGACATATAGACGCAATGAATATCCGGATTGCCCGAATAAACACCAGACAGTATCGCGTTCATGGTAACATCGTCATTGTATGCAAACCAGAATCCGTATCTGCAGCCGACAAAGGCAATGACAACGGCGGTGATCGCCTTCGGAATCACCCATTGCTCCGCTTTATCTCTTTTTACACACTTCGTCATCATT
>JAJPXG010000140.1 GCA_021205565.1 Lachnospiraceae bacterium
ACGAGGAGCTCTATAACATGGTTGAGACGGAAGCCATTGACGATACGGAGGTGTTTCGCGTCACGGTGACCAGTCCGGATGCGGAGGAGGCCGCCGAGCTTGCCAATGCCATCGCCGAAATCGCGCCGGATAAGATCATGGAGATCGTTTCCGGCAGCTCTGTGAAGGTCATTGAATATGCGCGCGTGGCCACGGAGAAAAGCTCCCCCAGCATTACAAAATATACCGCAGTGGGCGCGCTTTTAGGCTTTGTTTTCAGCTGCCTGGGCGTTCTGCTTTTGTCTCTTGTGAAAAACGGCGAGAGTACAGAGGAAAAAATCCGCAGGAATTTCAAGGATAAAGCGGTTCTCTCCGTGATTCCCCAGATGGGCAGGGAAGAGAAAAAGGGAAAGAAGAAGAATAAAAAGGACGAGGACGCGGCTGAGCTGTGCGAGCATCTGAGCTTTGCGGCGGCGGAGTCCTATAAGCTGCTGCGCGCCAATATTTCGTTCTGTTTTTCCAGTCAGCAGGATTGTCACGTCATCGGCGTCACCTCGTCCGTGCGTTCGGAGGGCAAGAGCACCACATCCATCAACCTGGCCTATACGCTGGCGCAGACCGGCCAGCGGGTCTGCCTGATTGACTGCGATTTCCACCTTCCCAGCGTGGCCAGAAGCCTGAAGATCAAACAAAAGCCCGGCATGACCAATTTCCTGTCGGGACAGGCCGGCGGAAACACGGTTCTGCAGAAATATTCGGCAGGGGGCACACGCCTTTATGTCATTACGGCCGGCGATATTCCGCCGAACCCCTCGGAGCTTTTAAGCTCGGAACGCATGCAGACGGTGCTGCAGATGCTGCGCGATACCTTCGATTATGTGGTGCTGGATCTGCCGCCGATCGGCATCGTGAGCGACGCGCTTGGCGTATCCAAATACATAGACGGCATGCTTTTTGTGGTGCGTGAGGATTTCTACGACAGAAAGCTGGTCAGCTCTTCGCTGCGCACCCTGGACAACATGGACACCAGGCTGTTAGGCATGGTGGTGACGCACTCCACATCCCAGCAGAAGGAGTACCGCCGCTACGGGGGCAAATACGGCTCCAAATACGGCGACCAGTACGGCTATGGTTACGGCTACGGGTCAGTTGATCCGGGAAAGCTGAAAACAGATAATCTGCAGCCTACATCCTCGTCCTCACGGACGGTGGAACCCGTCAAAACATCTCAGAGTACGGCCAAGCCGGAGACGGCCAGAAAGGCGCAGAAGGGTTCTGATGGCGATGGGGAGGTAAAAGAGTCGGAGACGGAGGTGCAGGAGACGGAAGGGACGCAGCAGGAATGAAACCTGAAATACGTTAAACATTTGGAAGGAAACAAAGAATGAGTGGATTAAAAATCGCTGTAGCAGGCTGCGGTTATGTCGGCACATCGATTGGAGTCATGCTTGCGGTACATAACATGGTAACAATCGTGGATGTAATCCCTGAAAAGGTTGATCTCATAAATCATAGAAAGTCTCCTATACAGGATGAATATATAGAAAAATATCTGGCAGAAAAGGAACTGAATTTGACTGCCACATTGGATGCGGCAACCGCGTACTCTTCTGCTGATTTTGTTGTGATTGCAGCACCGACGAACTATGACAGTACGAAAAATTTCTTTGATATAAGCGCGGTAGAAGCAGTGATCAGGCTTGTAATTGAGAATAATCCGAATGCAGTTATGGTCATTAAATCAACCGTTCCGGTTGGATATACAGAGAATGTAAGGAAGAAGTTCCATTGCGATAATATCCTGTTCAGCCCTGAATTTCTGAGAGAGTCAAAGGCGCTCTATGACAATCTTTATCCGAGCAGAATAATTGTCGGTACAGACGTAGGAAATGCACGACTGGTAAACGCTGCGAATGCTTTTGCGGAGTTGTTGCAGGAGGGCGCGATCAAAGAGAATATTGAAACATTGATCATGGGCTTCACAGAGGCGGAAGCTGTAAAGCTTTTTGCAAACACATACCTCGCACTCAGAGTGGCTTATTTCAATGAGTTGGACACTTATGCAGAGACGAAGGGATTAAATACAAAGCAGATCATAGAAGGAGTTT
Organism: Lachnospiraceae bacterium; assembly: GCA_021205565.1. Taxonomy (GTDB): domain Bacteria; phylum Bacillota; class Clostridia; order Lachnospirales; family Lachnospiraceae; genus RGIG6307. The sequence continues at coordinate 2,088 of JAJPXG010000140.1, forward strand.
GCCTTGACCCCAGAATTGGAACCCACTATAACAATCCAAGCTTCGGATATGGTGGATATTGTCTTCCTAAAGATTCCAAGCAGCTTCTTGCAAATTACGCAGATGTGCCTGAGAACCTGATTCAGGCAATTGTGGAAAGCAATCGTACAAGGAAGGACTTTATAGCGGATCAGGTACTGAAGAAGGCAGGATATTACGACTACTACAACCGTGGGGATTATAGTGCTGATGAAGAGAAAACATGCGTGATAGGTGTGTATCGATTAACTATGAAAAGCAACTCTGACAATTTCCGCCAGAGTTCTATCCAGGGTGTCATGAAACGTATAAAAGCGAAAGGCGCTGTAGTGATTATTTATGAACCTGCACTCCAGGATGGTTCAACGTTCTTTGGCAGTCTGGTCGTAAATGACCTCACGGAATTTAAGAAGAAATCCATGGTGATTATTGCAAATCGTTATAGTTCTGAATTGGACGATTGCAGTGAAAAAATATATACGAGAGATTTGTTTGGGAGAGATTGAGAGAGGGTGAGAACTGTGAAGGTTTGTCTTGTAGGCTCCAGCGGCGGGCATTTATCACATTTATATATGCTGAAATCATTTTGGCAGGATAAGGAGCACTTTTGGGTTACTTTTGATAAAGAGGATGCCCGCAGTCTTCTTGCTGGTGAAAAAATGTACTCGTGCTATTATCCGACAAATCGAAGTTTGAAAGCATTATTGATCAATACAAAGCTTGCGATAAAGGTGTTGCGGAAAGAAAAACCTGATTTGATTATCTCATCTGGTGCAGCTGTGGCGGTTCCATTTTTCTATATTGGAAAAATGATGGGCGCAAAGCGCATTTATATAGAAGTGTATGACAG
>JAJPXG010000064.1 GCA_021205565.1 Lachnospiraceae bacterium
AAAGCGGATCTGCAGGCGTTCTGTAAAAAATAATCGTGTCATCTGTGCGGAAATGGGAAGGGAGGCTGGCAGTCATGAGCGACCGGTTGGATTTCATCATAAAGACAAAAGAAGATTTGATCAACGCTGTTCATCGAGTTGGTTTCCTTCCGCTGTTCCGAAATTCCCTTCCCGGCTTTTCCGTGGAAGATCACGTCGATCCCTCCGTCTGGTTTACCGATGAGCCTGGCGTTTGGGAATGGAAAGGGCCGGCTATTCAGGAGGCGGGCTGCGCCTACGGAAAATTTTTTGAGAACAAAGCGGCGTTCATCAGCGCGGAGTGGTTCCCGGACTTTGCGAATTACCGCAGGGACGGATACGACTTCGACGCGCGATTTGATGATGAGCTGGCATCCTACAAGGACAAGCAGCTTTTTGATCTGCTGGACGCCCGCGCGCCGGTGCTTTCCAAAACGCTGAAACGCGATGGAAATTATAAAAAAGGCGGCGCGACCGGTTTCGATACATCCATCAATCGGCTGCAGGCACAGGGCTATGTGCTTATCAGCAACTTCGTTTATCTGCAGGATCGCCATGGAAAAGAATACGGCTGGGGTGTTGCGGAGTATTCCACTCCGGAAAAATTTTTCGGAGATGCATTCACGTCCGCAGTATATCAGCGTGAACCGGCAGAATCTTATCAGAGGATGCTGGATTATTTTCACGAGATTTTGCCCGACGTTTCCGACAAGGCGTTGCGGAAATTTTTCCGATAACTTATCTGCGAATGCCGGAAATCGTTGAATTTTAGGGGCATTTTCAGTCCAATTCACAAACTGGCAAGCGCCCCAATCTCCTTTGTCTCAGTTGAAGGGTTCCCTGAGAAAATGTTCGCGTAATGAGGAAAGATTATGGAGATAACCTGGTATGGCACAGCATCGATTTATATAGAAGCTTCTGGGACATCTTTACTTTTTGATCCATTTTTAAAATATCTTCCGGAGGGATATGAACCAGATGAGTTGCGTAAGCAGAGAGAAAAGGTGTTCGGGACAGCAGCAACTATTCTGATCACACACGGGCATCTGGATCATCTGTCCAGTATTCCGACTCTATATTGGAATAAAACATGCACAGTATTTCTGACAGAAGCACCGGCGGCAACTCTTACAAAGCAAGGTTTCCCGAAAACGAAGATCCACAGAATTGCACCGGGCGATGTCCTGCAGTTTCCGAATTTGTCTGTGCGAGTTTATCAGGGAAAGCATATTCGATTTGATGCCAGACTCATTCTGCAGAAAGTATTCCGGTTAAGCTCCTGGAAGCAATTTCCCCGTCTGATCCATCTGCTGAATTTAAATATGCGGTACAAAGAAAACAGCGAAATTGTTTTTTATGAGATCAGGACAGAGGGAAAACGTATACAGATCATGGGCAGCGCAGATCTCGCTGATGATGTGAAATACCCCACCGAAGCAGATGTTTTAATTCTGCCGCATCAGGGGCGGAGCGATATTGATTCGCACAATGAAGCAATCATAAAAAAATTGAAACCCAAATGGGTATTGCTGGATCATTACGATGACGCATTCCCTCCGGTCAGCGAGCTGACACCTGTGGACGACTTCTGCAAAAGGATGTCAACGAAAGTGCCGACAGAAAAAATGGTGGAAGGTAAAAGAATAAGAATCTGACCGAAAAAAGCAACTCCAATACTGATGAAAAAATGAAAGCCTGCAACTGCCGAAATAAAATATCGACAGTCACAGACTGTGAAACATTCGTATATTTCTGGTGCGATACCGAGCCGTACTATTTTCGTTTCGGCATCCCCTATGCGATAAGATCATTCTTTATCAGAGACCAAAGAGGAACCCGGAGAGGGAAGCCCTGTCTTTTCCAGCACATCAGATACCATATGTACCGGAATAATTTCCAGATTTTTCTTTACCTTGGCGGCAACTTCGTCGAGGTCGTCTTCATTTTCCTGCGGAATAAAGACGGTTGTGATGCCTGCCCGCTGGGCCGCCATCAGTTTTTCCGGAAGTCCTCCGATCGGCATGACACAGCCGCGCAGGGATACTTCTCCTGTCATCGCGATCTTTGGCGAAACAGTTTTTCCATTCACAAGAGAAGCGATAGCAGTCGTAAGCGTAATTCCGGCTGACGGGCCGTCTTTCGGGACTGAACCTGCGGGGACGTGGATATGCAGGTCATTTTTCTCAAACAGTTCCGCCTTTTCGGGATACATGCTTTTCACAAGGCTTAACGCGATCTGCACGGATTCTTTCATGACATCGCCCAGCTGACCTGTGATAATGATGTTTCCTTTCCCTTTTGTAAAAAGCGCCTCGATAAACAGAATATCGCCGCCTGCCTGCGTCCAGGCAAGCCCCGTCACCACACCAGGCTGCTTCTGTTCCAGAAGATGGTCATGCTGAATCGGTTTCATATCCAGATATGTTTGAAGCTGTCCGGCCGTTACCGTGATGCGTTTCTGATTTCCTTCTACCAGTCGTACCGCAGCTGCACGGCAAAGGGTATCCAGCCTCTTTTTCAATCCGCGCACACCGGCCTCCATCGTATAGTCGGAGATGATGGTGCGCAGCGCGGCATCGGAAATTTTCATATTTTCTTTCCGGATTCCCATTTCTTCCATGGATCTTGGAAGCAGATGCCTCTTCGCAATCTGGAACTTGTCCGAGGCAGTATATCCGGGAAACTGGATGACCTCCATCCGGTTTAAGAGCGGCTCCTGAATGGTGTCTGTCGTATTCGCCGTGCAGACGAAGAGCACATCAGAGAGATCATAGGGCACGTTCATATAGTGATCCGTAAACGTACTGTTTTGTTCCGGGTCAAGAACCTCCAGCAGTGCGCTGGACGGATCGCCGTTGTAATCCCTGCTGAGCTTGTCCACTTCATCCAGAAC
>JAJPXG010000034.1 GCA_021205565.1 Lachnospiraceae bacterium
AAATGCCCTCGTCGTTGTCACTGCTGGCTTCCAGAACCTCGAGAAGCTCCTCAGTAACCTCTTCTGTTTCAACAGTTTCTTCCGTTGTTTCAGTGGTTTCTTCCGAAGACGAGGAAGTCTCTTCCTCAAGCTCCGCGTCACCGGTAGCCGCACTGTTGCAGGCTGCCAGCAGGCCGGCAGAACCGACTGCTACGCCTCCGACAAGCATTCCCTTCATGAAATCTCTTCGGGTAATACTCTTCATCATAAATGTTCCTCCTTTGATCATGCGAACATCACTGCGTCAGCGCTTCATCACGGGCAATCGTCAAACTAATAAAATAGCTCAACAAAAACGCAGTCCTTTCTCCACTTTGCTCAGCCCAAGCCATGTAATTTACCCCGTAATCCGGCGGAAACAAACGATATTCAATTTCATAGCTGTAAAACCGTATCCGTATACCACAGCCAAAATCTGCACCATACAGCGCCTGCATAATTGTATACAATGATACCGCTTGCCAGCTATCTTGTGCGACATTCTAGCACAATTGATTCTATCTGTCAACCTTAATTTTTAATAAACAAGTCATTTCTTTCTTATAAACAGATGATGAAAGCAACAAAAGGATATGATACCATGTGTACCGGTTAAAAAAGCTCCCCGGAAACCGTATGTGCAGCTTCCGGGGAGCTTTCATTTGCGTATCATCTGTTTCGTTTCAATGCAGGGCTCATGCCTTGTCCACGGAACCGAACAGCTCCATCTTCTCCTTGACAGTCGCCTTGATTGCCTCAAAGCCGGGAGCTAAGAGCTTGCGCGGGTCATAGCCCTTGCCCTGCAGGTCCTTGCCCTCTTCCACATATTTGCGGGTCGCGGCAGCGAAGGAGAGCTGGCACTCGGTGTTCACATTGATCTTCGCTACGCCTAAGGTGATGGCCTTTTTGATCATGTCGGCCGGAATGCCGGTACCACCGTGCAGTACCAGAGGCATGTCGCCGGTCAGCGCCTGGATCGCATCCAGCGTCTCAAAGCTTAAGCCCTTCCAGTTGGCCGGATATTTGCCGTGGATGTTGCCGATGCCGGCAGCCAGGAAATCAATGCCAAGATCCGCGATGGCCTTGCACTCCTGCGGATCCGCGCACTCACCCATGCCGATGACGCCGTCTTCCTCGCCGCCGATGGCACCGACCTCAGCCTCGATGGAAACGCCCTGCGCGTGCGCAGCCGCCACCAGTTCGGTGGTCTTTGCCACGTTCTCGGCGATCGGATAGTGAGAGCCGTCGAACATGATGGAGGAGAAGCCCGCCTCCAGGCACTTGTAGCAGCCTTCATAGGTGCCGTGATCCAGATGCAGGGCAACCGGAACGGTGATCTTTAAATCCTTGAGCATGCCGTTGACCATGCCTACCACTACATCAAAACCGCCCATATATTTGCCCGCGCCCTCGGACACACCGAGAATCACCGGGGAATTCAACTCCTGGGCTGTCAGTAAAATTGCTTTTGTCCACTCCAGATTGTTGATATTGAACTGGCCTACCGCGTAATGTCCGGCTTTGGCCTTCTGAAGCATCTCAGTTGCTGAAACTAACATATTACTTACCTCCTTTATCATGGAAAGCGCTTATGCGCTCTGTCCCGAAAGATATTTCTCGATCTCGACGACAGCTTCCGCCTCGTCAGCTCCCTCCGCCGTAATCTCCAGCTCCGTCGCATTCTCCGTGCACAGCGTCATCATGCCCATGATGCTCTTGGCGTTGAAGCGGTGCTTGTCATTGCGGATATAAATCTGACTGCTGTACTGATTGGCGACCTGTACCAGAACGGCGACCGGTCTGACGTCCAGCCCGGATTCCAGCTGGATCTTCACATTTTTTGTAATCATAATACTCCTCCATTGACTCAATATAAATTAACAGAGACTCTCTTCCTTAAGCTTCTCTGCATAGTCACTGATTCTGCGGAGCCTGTGATTGACGCCCGATTTGCCGACCGGCGGCGTCAGATACTCCCCCAGCTCCTTTAAAGACGAATCCGGATGCTCCAGGCGCACCAGCGCCATCTCGTAAAGCCCCTCCGGGAGACTGTCAAGCCCCTTTACGGAAGCAATATACTCGATGTCCTGTACCTGCCTGTCCGCAGCCGTGACCGTTTTTAACAGATTGGCGGTCTCACAGTTGACTCTGCGGTTGACACTGTTGCGGATCTCTCTGTAAGCACGCAGATTTTCCAGATCGAGGAGGGATGTGTGGGCTCCCATGTTGCCTAAAAGCTCCACAATCGCACCGCCCTCCTTCAGGTAGACAATGTCGCCAGTCTTCCTGAAAAGAATCCTGGCCTCCACATCAAGACCGGCCAGCTCCCGCACCAGAAACTCCGCCTGCTCCCTGCAGTCGCAGGTGAACTCCATGTGATACCCCTTTCTGGGGTCGCTGATGGAGCCGCACACTAAAAAGGCGCCCCTCACAAATGCCCGCCGGCCGCAGATTCTCTTGGACAGATCATTCACTGCTTCCTGTTCGGTATGATCAATGAGGTGTAAAAATTGAAACAGCTCTTCCTCTGTCAGGTTTTTTTCCGTCTCTATATTAAAGGTTTTTTTAATCAATGTAAAGCCTTTTTTTATGACCGGGGCGTTTTCTGTGCGAAAACCGAGCGTATAGCAGTCCTCACTGATCCTGCCGATCTGGCATCCGTACTCGTACATTCCCATCAGTTCGGCCTGTCTGCAGTGCTTCTGCGAGGGCCAGACGGCGGCAAGCTCTCTTTTAACCCTGGATGAAAAAGACTCCTCTTCTCTTTTTTCCATCGCCTTACCCCCAGTAAATGACCTCCGGTTCCAGCGTCACGCCTGCTGTTTCCTCCACGCCCTTTATCACCTTCTCCATCAGGAGGCGCAC
>JAJPXG010000172.1:0-10436 GCA_021205565.1 Lachnospiraceae bacterium
CTTCTTTACTGTGCAGGGCCGCGTTGTCTGATTCAGCTCCTTTAAATAAACACCGGATGACATCCCTCTGAGGAATTCATCCGTAATCTCGCGGTTCACCCTGACAACATATTCCTTTTCATGTCCTGCCGAGCCTGTCATCATATCATGGATCAAAGCCCCGTCATTTGTCAGGATCAGAAGCCCCTCGCTGTCCTTATCAAGCCTTCCCGCATAAGTCACCCGCACCGGATAAGAAAACACATCACCGATCGTTTTACCCGCATGTGCGTCTCTTTCCGTACAGGTCACGCCAACCGGTTTGTACCAGGCAAGCACTACAGCCTGGTTGGACGTATCCAGCTTCCTGCCGTCAAGGACAATCTCGTCGCAGGGATCAATCAGCTGGCCCAACTGGGCCGGGCTCCCATTGACCATCACACGACCCGCCTTAATCAGTTCATCCGCCTGTCGTCTGGAGCAGCCGGCAACCTGCGTCAGATATTTATTAATGCGAAAGCTTCCTTCCATTTTCCACTCCGGATCAATCTGCCGAAATAAAAGCGCGGCAGAAACCTCATTGACAAATCTGTATTATCTTAACATAAAACTCCCTTTTTGTACACATATCAATTCCGTTTTCCGCCTCATATCCTCCCTTTAAAAGAGTATGCCAAACGCAAAAACACAGCCAAAGGAAATAAAATCTCCTCTGACTGTGCTCTGAATCTCTTTTTTCCTCAGTTGGCCGATTCCTGCTTTTCCAGATATTCTGTCGCAATGTAAGCAATCGAACCTTCATACTTAATCTTACTGAAGCCGCCGGTCACATCCTCAACCCACTCCAGTACCTCGCCGGCAGCTACCTGCCCCAGCTTTTCACCATCTGTACTCGCAGAAGCACGCACATTTACAGTATCTGTTGTCACAACATAACCGTTTGTAGGCTCATTATCTGCGCTGCTGATAATCTCCAGATAGTCTGTTTTCACATAAGCGGTCACGCCATTATATTCAATCTGTGCCCAGCCATTGACGCGAATCTCAATCACGTCAATCGTCGTCCCCTTCTCAATGGTACCGAGTTTATCGGCAGCTGTGGAATCAGAAGACCTGACATTGATGGTATCCGTCGTTGTTGCCTGGCAGGATTTTGCCACAACAGTCTCATCCGTCTCCTCTTCTGAGTCATTAGCAGAGTCACCGTCGCTGTCTGATGAAACCGAAACCAGCGCAGTGCCTACGGCATCCCGGATCTCATTCGACATCAGCTCAATATAGGCTGCAATCTCAGAATCCGACTCCAGCAATTCCTGGTATTCCTCATCGATAGAATTACACAGCTCCATAACGGACTCATCCGAAGCCAGCGCATCAATATAAGCCAGCTCTTCATCCGTGAGAGTATCTTCATTAATATAATAATCGCCATCCTCATCCATACAGATGTAAAGGCAATAGATGCCGGGAACCAGTGTATCAATTCCAGGGAACTGAGCCCTCGCAGCTGCATACACAACATAGCTGTTCTCAACCGGCCCCAGCTTTGTGAAGACATTATATTCCGGAAAAGCGTCAATATATTTGCCAAGCTCCTGAATCCGGATTTTTTCCGTATCTGTGACATTGCTGCAGATCTCTGTCATGGTGTCAACGTCACCTTCCGCGATTGCATTCAGGTATTTGACAACAAGTTCGTTGATCTCAGGATATTTATCTGCTTCCAGGGGATTGTCCACGCTCACCGCCGCGATCGTCTCTTCGGAAATGGCGCTGTTATCAACCGCAGTCTCCTGTTCGCTCTCCGAATTGGCGGAATCATTTTTGTGATAGACCAGCATACCAGAAACAAAGACAGCCACCGCCAGTACGATAACCACTGAAAGTATCAGCATTCTCTTTTTCATAGTAGACCTCATAATACACAAAAGTGTCTCCAACCGTTGTTCAGGCAGGATGGTTACCAAAGTCCTGTGGACAAAATATGAGACACTTTTACATTTAATTCAATAAATACAGGAAACGGCGAAACGTGTCCGACAGGAATCGAACCTGCATTAAAGGCGTCGGAGGCCTTCGTTCTATCCATTAGACTACGGACACAAAGTTGTAATATGTTACAAAAGTATTACGCCGCTTCCTGTGTATCATAGCACAGCTTTTCTTACTTGTAAAGCATTTTTTTTGACTGCCCTGAAATTTCCAGCCGCCTGCCAAAGACTCCGCCAACCTCTTATTCAGCCTCTGTCACGATCTCCAGTAAACCATTCTGCGTATTGTAAATATAAATATTGTCCGAAAGAATCTCTTCCTCAGGGATCTCAAGACGATTGACATCCCGTACCGTCTGCGCCAGCAGCTGTTTGCTGACCGCACGTGAAAAAGGAATGACTATCACCTCATGAATGGACGAAGGCAGAAGGTAATACGCCTCTCCTAATGCCTCATAAATCCGCACTGCCGCACCGGGAAGGAAGGCCACAGTCGCACCCCACACTCCTGTCTTCCCGGACACTACATGCAAGCCGGTCCGGCTGTACGAAAGCTTTTGCGGAAATGGAAGCAGCTTTTCATGGTTTAAGACTGCCTCCAGAGTATTCCAGTACATGCCTTCCGTCTGAAGCGTGTTGCTGATTGCCCTGTCAAAGACCTCTTCTACAGATACAGACCAGTCCTGTGTATGCTCATCGCGGAGCATAACGGTACCCCGAACCTGCCCGTCCATCAATTTCACCTGATAATAGATCGTCAGGGCAAGATCCTGAATATACCGGCAGGGCGTATCCTGCAGTAAGTCCCTGTTTTTTCCGCTGTGCATAACCCTGACATACAATCCAGGTGCTGCGTCAGCAAACGTCAGCATACAGGAAATATGATCGTACAGATATTTTAAATCATCCTTCATCTCCTCATTGTAAATCAGCCACAGTTTCTCGGCGATCTGTTCCAGCGGCTTGCCAAGACAAAAGCTGTCATAGAACTCCTCCAGATATATCACCGGAGCGCAGGGATTCTCTTCCCGCCTGATCATCAGGGCATACCGGATCTGTCCGTTCAGCTTCTGTCGCTCCATCAGCTCGATCTGAAGCTTCTCATCGGCCTGTTCTTTCATCATCCGTAACAGTTCTTCTCTGAATTCATTATAATACATAGCGCTCTCCCGAATAAATCATTTTCATGAAAACGAAAGCCGCCCTGTCTATGCTCTTCATGAAACTATTGGTATTTCAAGATTTACATAAAACCGACATCCGTATTCCCGAAACAGTGAAGGCCAATACGGATAATAAGGTCGATATATAAACATAAAAAGGGCAGCAAGTGAAATCTTGCTGCCCTGAAAGCCTTCAGAAATTCCTGTTGCGGCATTCTCATACAAAAGCATGCGCTTATGCTCTGGATAAATACTCCTTGGTGCGGGTATCGATCTTGATCACATCACCGTTGTTGATAAAGATCGGCACCTTGATGGTAGCTCCGGTCTCCACAGTCGCCGGCTTGGTCACGTTGGTAGCGGTATTGCCTCTCACACCCGGCTCTGTGTCGGTTACCTCCAGCTCCACAAACAGCGGGGGCTCGATGGAAATAACCTTCTCCTTGAAAGAGCAGATCTTGCAGATCTCGTTCTCCTTCACAAACTCCATCGCATCGCCTACGATATCCGTGCTGTACTCGAACTGGTCATAGGTCTCGACATCCATAAAGGTGTACATATCGCCGTCCTTAAATAAAAACTGCATGTCCTTTTTGTCAATACGGGCAAGCGGATATTTATCGGAAGGGTTGAATGTATCCTCAACAACGCCGCCGTAAATCACATCCTTTAACTTCGTTCTGACAAAGGGAGAACCCTTACCAGGCTTCACGTGCAAGAAATCAAGAACCATGTATACGCTGTTTTTGTACTCAAATGTAATACCTTTTCTGAAATCGCCTGCATTTATCATCACTTTTCCTCCTGAAGTTGTAACAAATATTCCTTACCTAGTCTACACGATTACAAGGCTTTTTTCAACTGTTTTTTTCACTTGAAGTCCGATTTGTCATCCAAACGGCATAAAATATTTCATTTGTGGCATCATTTCAGACTTCCATGCCTTCGCATCTGGCTTTGATCAGCTGCAGACACAGGTCGATCGCATCCGGATATCCCGAAAGCCCCCTGCCATAAATCTGCGCATCGCAGGCTTCCTTGGTGACGGATACCTGCCGGAAAGCCTCCCGCTTCGTAATATCTGAAATATGAATCTCAATCTTCGGCACCGTAATGCTGGCAAGCGCATCCCGGATCGCATAACTGTAATGTGTGTACGCGCCTGGGTTAATCACAATCCCGGCAGTCCCGTCAAAATAGGCCTCCTGGATTCGGTCAATAATCGCTCCCTCATGATTGGACTGAAATACCTCTATTTCTGTTCCTGTTTTCGTCCCCTTATCCGCAATCAGCTTTAAAAGGTAGTCATAATCTTCATTTCCGTATACAGTTCGTTCCCGGATCCCCAGGAAATTAATATTGGGGCCGTTAATTACCAGCAGTTTCATGTCCGTATGCCTCCTGTAATTCATTGATCAGGCGCTTCAAATTCCAGTCATCCACCTGCAGAATAAAGTCAGCAGCCTCCCTGTAGATGGGATCGCGCTCCGCAATCATCTGCCGGATTCGTTCCTGCGGATTGTCACATTGTAAAAGAGGTCTGGTTGTATCGCCCTTCAACCGCTCATATATCGTCTCCGGCTCCGCCTTAAGATAAACGGTAAAGCCGAGTTTTTTCATCAGCTCCCTGTTCTCAGCGCGAAGCGGTGTGCCGCCGCCCAACGCCAGCACCCGCGGTTCCCGTTCCCGAAACATGGCCTTCAGACAATCTGTTTCCCTCTGCCTGAAATAAGCCTCGCCATGGGCTGCAAAAATTTCACTGACCGTAAGACCTTCCTTTGACTCGATCCACTTATCCGTGTCAATAAAACACTGCCGCAGAGGGTAACTGACCGCACAGCCCAAGGTGCTCTTGCCGCTTCCCATATATCCGATTAAAATCAAGTGCGGTTTCATGCTACAGTCCCATCTCCTCTTTCAATCTGCGGCGCACCAGGCTGACAGCGTCCTCATCAACCTTCATATTATTCCAGAGCTCATAAGCAATCACGCCCTGGTACAGAAGCATATTCAGCCCATTGTACGCTCTGCCGCCGGCCTGTCTGACCAGACGCATAAATTTCGTGTCATAAGGATTATAAACCAGATCAAAGCCTGTATGGATTCGCTCATAAAACGCAGAATTCTCGATGACAGCCTGCTCCACATGCGGACTCATACCTGTACTGGTAGCCTGAATACAGAGAAATTTCTCATCCGGGAGATTTGACAGGTCATAAATGCTGCCTGCGTACATCCGGCAATCCGGATAAAGCGCTGTGATTTCCCTGACAATGGCTTCCGCCTTGCTGACGGTCCGATTCAGCACCAAAACACGCGCAGCGCCCTTGGAAGCGGTCATCATGGCGACTGCCCTGGCAGCGCCTCCAGCCCCCAGAATCACAACCGTCTCGCCCGCTATCCCGATGTTCTCCTGCTGCAGCGCCCGATACAGACCTGGCATGTCGGTATTATAACCCTTGTAGCCCTTTTTCTCATCGACTCTGACAAGCGTATTCACCGCACCGATTTTGAATGCGAAATCATCCGTTTCCACCAATGTGGGAATGACTGCGGATTTATGGGGAACCGTCACATTTAAGCCGCAAATGCCGAGCGCATATGCGCCTTCCACCGCTTTAACCGGGTCATCCGCAACAGGAAATGCTCCGTAAATCAGGTTATGTCCGTAGTAAGACGCCAGTGTATTGTGGATCACCGGTGACATGGTATGCCCTACAGGATTTCCGATCAGCCCGAAAATCCGGGTATGCCCATCAATATTCAGCCCGTCAATGTTCATCCGTGGTTCTCCTTTTTCACCTGTAATTCTTCTTTTTTGCCTGTGGTCTTTTTTCGATAAGCGTACAGCACGGGCTTTTCCAGCAGCCGCTTTAAAACGATCTGCGGTTCCTCCTTTAAGGTCATCGGCTCCACTAAAATACTGTAAATACCGAGCCGCCCGGCGCCCCAGACATCGGTAAAAAGCTGATCACCGACAAAGAGCGTGGTCTGCGGCGTGGCATGAAACCGCTCCATCCCCCGCTCATAGCCACTGCGCAGAGGCTTTCCCGCCTTCGCCACATAATCAATCCCACAGTCCGCGGCAAAGGATTCTACACGCGGACCCTTGTTGTTGGAAATCACTGCAATCTGATATCCCAGATTTTTTAATTCATTGATAAATTTTTTACATGGCTCATCGGCCGGCGCATCCGGATATACCAGTGTATTGTCAATATCAAAGAGTATGGCACGATACCCCTTTTCATAAAAATCCGCATATGGTACATCCCAGGCTCTTCTGACCGCCGCGTCCGGGAAAAAAATATTCAGCATATTATCATTCCAGAAGCTTTTTCAGCTCCTCCATAAACGTATCAGCATCCTTAAACTCCCTGTAAACAGAGGCAAACCGCACATAAGCGACCATATCCAGATCTTTCAGCCTGGACATCACCATCTCGCCGATATCGGTGGATAAAATCTCCGCCTGTTCTCTGGCATAGATCGCAGTCTCAATCTCATTGAGCGCCTCACTTAGCTGTGCGGAACTGACCGGCCGTTTATGGCAGGCGCGCAGGATTCCCTGCTCTAACTTGGAGCGATCATACACCTCTCTTGTCTGGTCCTTTTTAATTACCATGACCGGGAAGGTTTCCACTTTTTCATAGGTGGTAAAACGTCTGCCGCAGTTTTCGCAGACTCTACGCCTGCGAATGGAGTTGCTCTCTTCCACCGGCCGCGAATCCACTACTCTTGTATTATCATGACTGCAAAAAGGACATCTCATGTAACGCCTCCCAAAGCTTTTCTCTCCATAAATATAGCAAAAACTCTATCTTGCGTCAACCAGAATAATATCCGGTCCTATCTGGCAGATTTCCTTAAAATCCAGGACATAATCCGGCTCCGCAGCCATGAAAAAACTGAATTTTGAGCCGCAGGGCACATATAATTTCAGAATGCAGCCGGTACGCGGGTCAAATTCCAGATCCTGAATTTTCCCAAGCTTTTTGCAGCCCTTCACATCGATTACTTCTTTATTTCTCAGTTCAGAAAATAACATGAAAGCACCGCCCCTTTTTCTTTATTGTATGTTTTTTCGTATAAATTTGCTTTCGGAAAACCATACTAAAAAGGAACAAAAGATGGCGTCGGAACAGAAAAAAAGAAAATCTGTCCGGCGCCGATTCATGAAACGCGTGAGCGAAACAGATTCTTCGCCCACGCGAAAGTCCGGAGGAAGCAATGGGGAAAGTGGAAATCTGCGGCGTCAACACCGCCAAACTGCCTTTACTGGCGCAGGAGGAAAAGGATTTGCTTTTCGAGCAGATCGCGCAGGGCAACGCAATTGCCCGCGAAAAATACATCGAAGGCAACCTGCGTCTGGTTTTAAGCGTAATCAAGCGCTTTTCCGCCACCGAGGAAAATGTGGACGACCTCTTCCAGATCGGCTGCGTGGGCCTGATCAAAGCAATTGACAACTTTGACCGGACTTTAGGCGTGAAATTCAGCACCTACGCGGTGCCGATGATCATGGGGGAGATCAGGCGCTACCTGCGTGATGGCGGTTCCATTCGTGTCAGCCGCTCCTTGAAGGATATCGCTTACCGCGCCATGCAGGCCCGGGAAACCATGATGAACGCCTCCCAGAAAGAACCCTCTGTCGAGGAAATTGCAACAGAAATCGGTATTCCCTTAGAGGACGTGGTATATGCCCTGGACGCTATCCAGAGCCCTGTCAGTCTCTACGACCCGATCTACACTGACGGCGGCGACACTCTCTACGTCATGGATCAGATCAGCGACAAGAAAAACAAGGAAGAAAACTGGGTGGAGCACATCACATTAAGCGAAGCCATGCAACGCCTCAATGAAAGGGAGAAAGAAATCATCTCTCTGCGCTTTTTTGAAGGCAAAACATAGATGGAGGTGGCACAGCACATCGGTATTTCACAGGCGCAAGTATCGAGGCTGGAAAAGAATGCGTTAAAAAACATGCGCCAGTATCTGGAGTGATAAACACACCTGTTCAAGCGCACATAGTACAGACCTAATCCTGCCTTGACCGGAAGTTTTTTACCCTTTCACCCGCAGCCACTGCTCCTTCTCCTCAAGTTCCAGAAATACCGGACGCTCCTGATACCTCTCATTTGGCGAATGTATTGCCAGCATGATCCTGCCCTCTCTGGTCTTAAAAATCATTCCGTGGCCGCCGTTTTGTAAAAAAAGCAGCTCTTTTTGCTGGGTCCATCCTTCCATTATATGTCCGTCCTTCGCTTTCACCATGCCTACAGCGTAACCCAGACTCCCAAAAGTCATGTAATAAAACGAAGGGATCTCTTATGTTTATTTCACTTGTTTTCATTTCACAAACGCTCCTTCAGCTGATATAAATCACGACTGTATTTTATAGTGAATACGTTGGAAAGCAAGAAGTTTTTCGTATGCAGATCAACTCAGCCCATGTACATTTCGGGCTGGTCAGCCGCAGCCGGGTATGCATCAAAACTCAACAAAACTGTAAAATTACATATCTCCATCTTGAAATTGCGCTTTTCATAGCATATAATAAATCCGAAAAATTCATTTACGAAAGGACATCTGATATGAAAGCACTTATCAAAGAATTCAAGGAATTCATCTCCAAGGGAGACGTCATGAGCATGGCCGTCGGCATCATCATCGGTTCTGCTTTCACCGCCATCGTTACTTCTCTGGTAAACGATATCATCACTCCTATCATCGGTATGATTATCGGCGGCATCGACTTTTCCGGCATCGCTATCACGTTAGGTAGCGCCTCCATCGGCATCGGCTCCTTTATCCAGGCGATCATCAACTTCTTACTTACTGCACTGGCTTTATTTGCGATTGTAAAGGCTCTCAATTCCATGCATCGCAAAAAGGAAGAAGAACCCAAAAAGGAAGATCCTGCACCGGTACCCGCAGATGTGCAGCTGCTGACTGAAATCCGCGACCTGTTAAAAGAAAAAAAGTAAGCATTTTTCAATGCCAGGCAAGCAATTCAAAGACCTGCGCCGTCAGGCGCACAAAAATGGGCCGCACAGCTGTGCGGCCCATTCGACTTTACTTTTACTGAAAACTGGTATAACAGCTTCCGGAATGCTACGGATGCATCTGATATTATTTCGCGTAGTCGACTGCGCGTGACTCTCTGATCACGTTGATCTTGACCTGTCCTGGATACTCCAGTTCCGTCTCAACCTTTTTCGCAATGTCCCGAGCCAGCAAAACCATATCATCATCCGATACCTGCTCCGGTATCACCATTACTCGAACCTCTCTACCCGCCTGGATAGCAAAAGATTTATCTACACCTTTGAAATTGTTTGTGATTTCCTCCAGCTGTTTTAATCTGGTAGTATAAGTTTCCAATGTCTCGCGTCTGGCGCCAGGTCTGGCGGCGGAAATCGTGTCCGCAGCCTGTACCAGACAGGAAATCAGGGATGTGGGCTCCACATCGCCATGATGGGACTCTACAGCATTGATAACAGTTGCGTTTTCCTTGTATCGTTTGCAAAGATCCGCCCCTAGCTGTACATGAGTACCTTCCATCTCATGATCAACAGCCTTGCCAATGTCATGCAGCAAGCCCGCACGTTTTGCGAGCCGGACATCAAGCCCAAGCTCCGCAGCAAGCAGCCCGGATAACTGTGCAACCTCTACAGAATGTCTCAATGCGTTCTGTCCATAACTGGTTCTGAACTTCAGCTTTCCCAGCAGCCGAACCAGTTCCGGGTGGATGCCATGGACACCTACTTCCAGAGTTGCGGCCTCGCCCTCTTCCTTGATAGTCGTCTCAACTTCCCGCTGCGCTTTCTCCACCATCTCCTCAATGCGGGCGGGATGAATGCGCCCATCCACAATCAGCTTTTCCAGAGCAATTCTGGCGACCTCTCTTCTGATGGGGTCATAGCTTGATAAGATGACTGCCTCCGGCGTATCATCAATAATCAGATCCACACCGGTCATAGTTTCGATCGTCCGGATATTCCTTCCCTCACGACCGATAATACGGCCCTTCATCTCATCGCTTGGAAGCTGAACAACAGAAATAGTAGTCTCAGAGACCACGTCTGCAGCGCATCGCTGAATTGCGTTTACCACGTAATCACGAGCACGCTTGTCCGCTTCCTCCTTTACTCTTTGATCCATTTCCTTGATCTTCAGAGCAGTTTCATGTTTCACTTCATCTTCAACAATTTTCAATAAGTAGTCTTTTGCCTGGTCGGAGGTGAGACCAGAGATTCTTTCCAGTTCCTGTATCCGTTGCTCGTTCAGCTTTGAGATTTCAACG
>JAJPXG010000172.1:10446-20044 GCA_021205565.1 Lachnospiraceae bacterium
CCACCAAACTGGCTTCTTTGCGTTCGATAGCGTCTGATTTTTTATCGATATTCTCTTCCTTCTGCTGAACGCGTCTCTCATAACGCTGTACTTCCGCACGGCGGTCTTTAATCTCCTTGTCCAACTCATTCTTGGCCCGGATATTTTCCTCCTTGAGTTCCAGGGAAGTCTCGCGCTTTTTGGTTTCAGTAGCTTTCAGAGCTTCATCGATAATCTCCCTTGCCTTTTCCTCCGCATTGCCAATCTCTTTCTCCGTCACATTCTTGTGATAAGCTGTGGCAGCAAAATATGTGGCAGCCGCGGTGATGACAAGGACAACCAGTACTATCACGACAACAATGCCGATCGATATCATACAGGAAGCTCCTCCTTATTAAATTTTCATTGTATATCATGATGGGACGCACAAAATGTCCCATGATTTACTACAACAGATTAATATTACTGTATAAATTGCATAATGTCAAGTAATAGATTTTACATTTATGACATTTGTGACAGCTTAAAATGATAACAGAAATACAACCATGCCTTCTCAGATATTTATCTTGACAAAAATCGCGCGATCACGATAATAAGATACATAAATACTCATTTTTCTTTATGGGGGCAATTATGTCTGAAAAAGAGATCCCGAAACGCAATGTAAACTTTGATATTCTGCGCGTCCTGGCCTGCGTGCTGATCGTACTGGCGCATGTTTCATCTGAAACGATTTATGCAGAAGAACCTGGTTCCTTAAACTGGATCATTGTACACTTATACAATTCTCTTGGACACACTGGCACAATCCTGTTTCTTTTCCTCAGTGGTGCGCTGCTTCTGCCGGAAACATATGATTTCCGTCCGCGGAAATTTTATCTGAATCATTTTCTCAAACTGTTTACTGCCTACTATTCATGGGTCGTGATATATCATATCATCGGTTTTATCGGCAGAGGCCAATATTCTGCCGTATATTTCAAAGACGTGATTATAAATGTGATCACCGGTGATACATACTACCACTTCTGGTATCTTCCGATGCTGCTGGGAATCTATCTGCTTCTGCCTGCTCTGAGAGCAATCTGCCAAGGAGGCAAAAACCTGCTGATTTATCTCACCGTACTTTTTATAATCGTACAGCTGGGCTTCTCCACCATTCAGCTCTTCGAATTTCCGCACAAATATCTCTTTGTGTCTCTTATGAATCGTATTCCTTTTACTCTGATCAATCATTATGCCGGATACTTTTTCATGGGATATCTGCTGACGCTTCTATTAAAAGACCATGCCTCACAGAAACGACTGCTGCGTATCATTTCCGTCATATTGATCGTCTCCGGAAATCTGCTGGGACTTCTGGGTGACTATATCCTGTCTCTGCAGCTTGGATACAACACTGTCAGTTTCAACGAAATATTCTCTGTTACCATGTGTATGAGCGCAGCAGGTTTTTTCATGCTGCTCAATTTAATTCCGACATCCGAATGCAGCGCTCTGTTCTCAGAAGCCCTGAGAAAGACTACCCCTCTCTGCTTTGGTGTATATATCATACATCCTCTTATCTGGGACGCAATAACTGACAATGGTTGGCTTTCCGGTATTTTCCTTATTTTCAGGATCCCGATTCGTACATGTCTGTGCTTTGGTATCACTATTCTGATTACCTGGCTTTTGTCCAAAATTCCTGTGGTACGCCAATGGGTCATTTACGCCGGGAAGAGTCAAGACAGGCCGAAATAGCTTCCGCACTATACCCTTTCCTGTACAGAAGGGCAATCATCCTTGCCTTTTCTTTCGCATCCGCATGCTCAGGGTCATAGTTTTTCTTTTGCAGAAGCTGTTCTATCTGCGCTTCCTCATTCCAGTCCTCATTATCAGCCTGAAAGCGCTCCCACACAGAATCAAACACTTCACCTGAAATTCCTTTTGCAAGAAGATCCCGGCGCATTCTTTGTCTGCTGCGGTCTGCGCTGTGATAACGGATGTAATCCTCCGCATATCTGTAATCGTCTACATAGTGAAATTTCATCACATACGCAAGCGCCTGGTCAATCAGTTCCTGCGGATAGTGGTTCTCCCTGAGCTTCCGTTCCAGCTCTGCCTTTGTATAATTCTTCTTCTGCAGCAGGTTCATGGCGCGCATACGGCTGCGCTTCACCAGAGTGACATCCCAGAGTTCAGACCAGCGCGCAGGATCAACCTCCGCTTCCTCCCTGAGTCCATATTGACGCAGTTCATTTTTGTACAGAGGAAGAACAAGGTGCCCGTCTATGGTAACGAGCACCTTTCTGGCATTCAACTCTCTGATTTCCGTGACGGTCATGATTCCTCTGTCGCCTGCTCCACGACTGCGGGGACGGGCGCTGCCGGCAGACCATAATACTCTCTGACTTTCGCGTCCACCTCAGCCAGTACCTGTGGATTCTCCTGCAGATAAATCTTGGTATTCTCACGGCCCTGACCAATCTTATTGCCCTGATAGGAATACCAGGCGCCGGATTTATTGATTACATTGATATCAGCTGCAAGATCCAGTACATCCCCTACCGTAGAAATACCCTGACCGAACATAATGTCAAATTCTGCTTCCTTGAAGGGAGGCGCCACTTTGTTTTTAACCACTTTGACACGGGTACGGTTGCCTACATCAGAGCCGTTCTGCTTGATGGCCGCAATCCTGCGGACATCCAGACGAATGGAGGAATAGAACTTCAGCGCACGGCCGCCGGTCGTCGTCTCCGGATTTCCGAACATGATACCAATCTTCTCACGAAGCTGGTTAATAAAAATCACGATACAGTTAGTCTTATTGACCACTGCAGTCAGCTTGCGCAGTGCCTGAGACATCAGCCTGGCCTGCAGACCCATATGACTGTCTCCCATATCCCCGTCTATCTCAGCCTTCGGCACCAGAGCCGCCACAGAGTCTATCACGATAATATCCACAGCGCCGGACCGCACCATCGTCTCAGCAATCTCCAATGCCTGCTCACCGTTGTCAGGCTGTGAAATATAGAGATTGTCAATATCCACGCCGATTGCCTTGGCATAAGTCGGATCCAGGGCATGCTCCGCATCGATAAATCCGGCAATACCGCCCCTCTTCTGAACCTCCGCAATCATATGTAAAGAAACTGTCGTCTTGCCGGAAGACTCCGGTCCGTATATCTCTATAATACGTCCCTTCGGTACACCGCCCACTCCAAGTGCAATGTCCAGGCTCAGCGCACCCGTAGGTACCGTCTCTACATTCATTTGTGCCGCAGGGTCTCCCAGCTTCATCACTGCACCCTTGCCATACTGTTTCTCAATCTGTCCCAGCGCCGCATCCAGCGCCTTCTGTTTTTCGCTCTTCTCCATAGCTTTAAGTCTCCTTCTCAGGAACAAGTGTTCTGTGCTGCATTCAGGATAAAACATTTGTTCGATCCTGTCAACAGTTTTTTACAAATCTGCGCAAAAATTTTCCAAAGAGGCATGATTCCCGTGAGCCAGAATCTCTTCCGCCATCTGAAGCGCCATGTCCGCAGCCTGCTCTCTGACCTGAGTGCGACTTCCCTGAAAATGAAACTCCTTCACGCTGAGCGATACTTTTAAAGACCCGGCCGAAAAAGATCCATCCACATTGAGAAAACATTGCGTACTGTCCATGAAAGCACAGCCAATATACACCAGTCCAACCTCTTCCCCATGTCCGCTGTCCGGACCGGCATAGCCTGTCACAGAGAGTGCAATATCGGCATCTGCCCTGGTCAGCGCTCCCTCAGCCATTTCCGATGCGGTCTGTCTGCTGACCGCGGACCATTTCCGGAGCGTCTCCTCTGATACCATCAGTTCCTCCATCTTGGCTCTGTCGGAATACGTCACATAACTTCTTTCAAAACAGTCGCTTGCTCCCGCGACACTGACCAGTCTTGATGCCAAAAGACCACCTGTGCAGGATTCCGCACAGGTGATCTTTAAGTTATTCTGTATGCAAAGATGTATGACCCGTTCTTCTATTGTCATGGTATTACGTTCCTCCCACGCTGCAAAATTAAGACACGTCGCAGGCTGTAAATCCCCTCACTATAAAATAATATCAGCTTATCACCAGTTATCTGAAATCACTCAGAACCCGCCTGTTTTTGCCGATATAATCCACTAAAGATATGACAGTCAGCGCCAGCGCAACCCACATCACAAGCATCGTTACCGGAGCCAGAAGGCCGATATCAGCAATCATTAAAATAATCATGATCATCTGAAAGGTAGTTTTATATTTGCCCCACATGCTGGCCGCAATGACAATCCCGTTATCAGAGGCCACCAGCCTGAAGCCGCTGATAATAAATTCCCTGCTGACAATGATAATCACAACCCAGCTCGGAATCCTTCCGATATCGGTCAGGCAGATCAGGGCCGCGCAGACTAATATTTTATCCGCCAGAGGGTCCATGAACTTTCCGAAATTCGTGACCATATTATATTTTCTGGCAATTTTTCCATCCAGAAGATCAGTCAGACTGGCGACAACAAAAATAACAAGCGCAATCCAGTCCATATAAGGCAAAAGGCCGCCAGAAAAAGCATCAAACCACGCCCAGCCCGCATGACCGCCAAGCAGGCAGACGACAAAGGGAACCACCAAAATCATACGGATTGTTGTCAGTTTATTCGGCAGATTCATGATAAAGCTCTCCAATCAGATCATATTCACTCGATCCCGTCACTCTTACCCACACAAAATCACCGGTCATAAGAGTCTCTCCGGTTCGTATAAAAATATATCCGTCCACACCCGGCGCATCCCGGTAAGTACGTCCTATATAAACATCATCCTCAGGAAGCTGTCCCTCAATGACACAATACAGATACTGTCCTGTCAGACTTTCCGCTTTTTCAAAGGCGATCTCCTGCTGCAGCTCCATCAGCTCACCGCGGCGAAACTCCTTGATTTCCTCCGGAATCTGATCCGGAAAGGACGCCGCCGGCGTATCCTCCTCCTGAGAATAAGCAAATACGCCAAGACGGTCAAATTCCATCTCATTCACAAAGCGGTACAGCTCTTCAAATTCTTCCTGCGTCTCACCCGGAAAACCGGAAATCAATGTAGTACGCAGTGCAATATCCGGAATCTCCTGCCGCAGCGTCTGAATGATTCTGCATAAATCATCGTGACTTGTGCGACGCCCCATGCGTTTTAAGATACGGTCATTGGCATGCTGTATGGGCAGATCCAGATAATGCACGACCTTTTCACATTCGCGCATGGCTGCGATCAGTTCTGCGTCAATTTCTTCGGGATAACAATACAAAATGCGAATCCACTTCAGGTCCTTTATTTCATTAAGGCGCCTTAAAAGATCCGCCAGACTCTTTTTGCCGTACAGATCAACACCGTAAAGCGTCGTCTCCTGCGCCACAAGAATCAGCTCTCTCACTCCCTGACTGACGAGTTCCTGCGCTTCCAGAACCAGATCCTCCATGGGAACAGAACGATACCGTCCACGAACGGATGGGATTACGCAGTAGGTACAGCGCTTATCACAGCCCTCGGCGATTTTTAAATATGCATAATAGCCGCCGGTCGTCACAACACGCCGGTTTTTCACACCGGCCAGATACTTAAGGTCTTCCATGTACGCCCGGTTTTTGTGTCCGGCCAGTACATCATCGACCGCATCCACAATTTTCTCAATGGCCATGGTTCCGACCACCGCATCTACTTCCGGGAGTTCAGCTTTTATCTCTTCCTGATAGCGCTGCGCCAGACATCCGGTCGCAATCAAAGCCCTTAAATGTCCGGTTTGCTTAAGAGAACCCAGCTCAATCAGCGTCTGGATGCTCTCCTCCTTGGCGTCTCCGATAAAGGTGCAGGTGTTCACGACCGCCACATCGGCTTCCTTTTCATCATCGGTAAACATATAGCCTCTGTCCGCAAGCAGACCAAGCATCTTCTCGGAATCCACAAGATTTTTATCACAGCCCAGAGATACAAAGATAATTTTGATCATGCGGTCTTAATTTTCCTCACCGGATTCGTCTGAAATAATCTTCACCTGACCCTCGTACAGTTCCTGTACGGCGATACTTAACGCATTGTCAGCCCGGCCGACCGCCTTTGGCTGAGAACCATCTACAATCTGACGCGCGCGCTTGGCGGTTGCCATCACGATCGAATACCGGCTGTTGACCAGCGGTGAATCCTGATCCGCTCCTTCGTTGACTACGTCCATAAGTTCCACATAAGATGGGTGCAACATAATAAATACTCCTCCTTTTTGCTGCTGCCTTTAAAAAGAAAGGCTTTGCAGATCCCTGTAAATACTCTCAATAAAAGCGGTGTTTCTGGCCGTTGCAAGCTTTTGCGACTGAATGATATGGTGCATCTGCTCTACGCAGACATCCAGATCATCATTGACCAGAATATAATCATAACGGGAAATGTACGAACATTCCTCAGTGGCTCTTTTCATTCTGGCGGCAATCACCTCGCCGCTCTCCGTTCCTCTTCCTTTCAGTCTGTCATACAGAGTCTGAACGGAAGGCGGAACCACAAACAATAATACCGTGTCAGGGAACTTCTCCTTGATCTGCAGCGCTCCCTGGACTTCAATCTCAAGGATGACATCCTTTCCCATGAGAAGCTGGCTGTCCACATACGCCCTGGGAGTCCCGTAATAATGATCACAATAGCAGGCATGCTCAATCAGTCCCCCGTTTGCAATTTCGTGCTCAAAGGTTTCTCTGTCTGTAAAAAAATATTCCACCCCATCCTGCTCACCGGGTCTGGGAGAACGTGTCGTCATGGAAATGCTGAGCGCATACTGTTCAGAATACCTGCACAGCAGCTCCTTCATAATCGTGCCCTTGCCCGTGCCGGCGAAACCGCTGACAACGATCAAAATTCCATTCTGCTTCATTCCATGCTCCCCTACTCAATATTCTGTATCTGCTCACGAACCTTTTCAATCTCAGTCTTTAAAAGGATCGCTCTGTTTGTAATCTCCAGATCGCCGGATTTGGACAATGTCGTGTTGGCTTCCCGGTTCATTTCCTGTGCGATAAAATCAAGGCTCCGGCCCACATTTGTACCCGACTCCAGAGCTTCCCTTGCTGTATGAATATGACTTCTTAAGCGTACCAGCTCCTCGTCTACGCAGGTCCTGTCCGCAAATATGGTCACTTCCGTCAGAATCCGGTTTTCATCTACATTCACATCCTGCAGGGCATCTTCAACCTTTTTGCGCAGTTTCTCCTGATATTCCGCGATAATCTGCGGGGAACGCTCCTCAATAAAACTGACATGCTCCTCCATGGTGTCAAGTTTCCCCATCAGATCCGCTCTTAAATGCTCACCCTCCACCCTTCTGGAGTCAGCGAACTGCTGCGCCGCTGAAGTAAAAGCCTTTAAGAGATCCTGCCAGACTGCTTCTTCATCTACAGGCACTTCCTCCAGTGAAAAAATCTCCGGATATCTGGAAAGATGAGAAATCTTCACATCATTTTCGATATTGAAATCCTGAGACATCTGTTCCAGGTACTTTACATACTCCTCCGCAACAAGCCGGTTGTATTTGACACAGACAGTCGCCTCGGAATAATCCTCCATGGATATAAAAATATCCACCTTGCCTCTGGACGCATATTTTTTCAGTTCATTGCGTATCGGAATCTCCAGAAACGTCAGCTTCCTGGGAAGCTTTACCGATACGTCCAGATATTTATGATTGACCGATTTGATTTCCACCGTATATTTACGGCTGCCGGCCAGTACCTCGCAGCGTCCGAAACCCGTCATACTTCTGATCATATCTTCCCTCTTTTGCATCGGTTATTATATCATGAGCGAAAAACGCTCATGATCCAATTCGCCGTTCGTCAGAAACATGCAAGCATGTTCCTGCCTCACTTTCGCTCATTATATCAGGCACCTTAAGCTTTCCTGCCGCATGCCAGCTATTAGTATAGTAAAATCAACGTAAATAGTCAAGATTTTATATGAAGCAAAATGTAAATCGTTACTATTCGCAGCCATTCCCCAACATGCGCAAAAGCGTCCAGCAAGCTGTCCGACGCGACATAAACCGCCGCTCAACTTTTTGCTTATGAGCGGGAAAGCGCCTTTGAATAGTAACTACAGGTAATCAAAAAACTCACAGATGGCGAAATCATCTGTGAGTTTTTGTTTCGTTTATTTATTCCTCCAGAATACTGGAAATATACGCGTCCACACCACTTCTCTCAATGCCGAGTGCAATCGCCAGTTCTCCGTTCAGGCGTTCTCTGGCAATGCCAAGATATTTCTCGTCCATGGACATGTTTTTCTTACCGGCGCGCATACGATCCTGCCTGCGTTTATATATTGTCTTGATCACGCGAATGGTGTCTCTGTGGTCTCCTGTGTGCAAAAGCTCCTTGAAAACTTTCTCACGATCCTTCTCATTCGTGATTAAAACCGGTTCCATCTGCGGAATCTGACGGACAAGCTCCTCTGCGCTCTGTTTCGTCATGACCGGACGCAAATCAAAATTATCTCCGTCAACCGGTACAAAAAGGCGGCTCTTGGGATCGTATACAGGAGCCAGTCTGTAAAAAGATCGCTGTGATTTATCCAGCTTCACATCCACAGGTCCGATATGCTCCACCTTACAGACGCCATGCACCGGATGCACCACGAGCATACCTGTTTCAAACCTCATTCGCTTCCCTCCTTCTGAAATTACACGCATAAAACAATTTTATTTCTACTTATTTATAATTATACCCCCATTTTTCAGAATTTAAAAACCTTTTTTCTTTTGCACAGAAAAATTTCGTGAATTCTCACAAATTTATTTGCAGAATATTTGTGCATTTTTTTCACGAATTACAGCAGAATTTTACTTTCTCCGGGTGAAGTCAATACAATGACTTCCGCGTCTGCCGGCAGGCCTTTTGTACAGCGTTCCTGACGGTATGTAAGCACAGCCTCCGTATCCAGGCCAAATCCCATGGGAACGACATTGGCTACGTCCGCAGTGTTCAGCAGATAATCGATTCCCAGCCGGCTGTACTTTTCCTGAGCGGATACAAAATTGGCAAAAGCCAGATAAATTTCCCTGTCATAGAGTGTTTCCATGTAATGCTTGAAACGGGCTGTGCGCTGATTGAACACCTGTCTGGAATCGTTTTCCCATACCCACCAGTTCATGTCGCCGGCATAATAAATCCGTTTTCCCGCGATATTCAAAAGCCAGGCAATTCCTTCCCTGCAGGTTTTTATCGTTTCCAGAATGATATAGTCATTTTTACCATTCTCTCCTTTTAAAGGGATCACCCTGCGCACACCTTCCGGCAGGAATGAAATTTTCCTCATAACGCTCCTGGTAATACCGTACTGCTTCTGCACTTCTTCTGTCAGCAAAATATCATGGGAGAGAAAAAACTGCACATTCGGATATTCGCTGACAAAGGAAAAAATAACCGGGTCAAAATGAAGAGCCTGTCCGTGGGAAACGAACACCAAAAGAGGAAGGTCCTTTGCCATGGCCGGCAGTACACCGCCGCAAAAATCGAACACAATATTCGCAATCCCCGTCTCAACGACATATCCATTCTGTCCTGTATAAGTGATCTTCATATTGCCTCCTTC
>JAJPXG010000096.1 GCA_021205565.1 Lachnospiraceae bacterium
GTGTTTACATATGATATAATATACTCATCAAATGAGAAAGGAGGCAAGCGATGAAGCGAATGAAAAAAAGTGATAAGGTCGCCCTAATCAACCTTATCACCGCGATAATCAACTTGACAGCCCTAATAATAAAACTGTTAAGCGAGGGGAGTTAAATCCCCTCCACCCTTCGGGGGTAATTATAATATATCACATTCGCGTCGCAAAGTCAATATGAAAAATGCAATATATGTAATTTCAATCGCGGCTCTGTGCCTATCAATTATCAATCTTATTTTGACATTATGGAGGTTATAACTATGTCTGCAAACACATCTTGGCAAGCGATACACCGCTATAAACAAAAGGTTTATAAGCGTATCACTGCCGACCTGCCCAAGGAGCTTGTCGCTCGATGGGAGGAAAAATTAAAAGCCGAGGGCGTTACGAAAACCGAATTTATCCGCAGCGCCATCAAGACCTATTTAGGGGACGCGTAACGCGTTCCCTATTTTTTCTTTCCGAACATCGCCTTGTATTTTTTCGCTTCTTCTTCCTGCGCTATTATCATCGACGCCGTCAAAAAATCCTTGACCTTTTGCGGTGCGGAAGCTATATCGTTCCAATTATGCCCGCGCTGAACATAATAATATATCAAATACAAGTCTCCGTCCTTTTTTATCAGTTTTTTACCTGTCCGATTTCTTCCTTTTCAACCTGACGGACATTTTCATCGTAGCCCGCCATTTTCATAAGCTCCTGCGATATTTGTGTAATCTCGCCCATTTTCAAAATATAATCGAGTATCCTGTCGGGTTCGCCCGCGCAGCCGTATGCCATCAACAGCTCTTTGTCTCTCAAGTTAGGGCTTACAATACACTCATACACCAAATATCTGTCCACAAGCATAGCGTCCTCTTCCTGTCTTGCGTCCGACACTTCCGTCCTCGACGGCTCACGCACCGTTATAACTCCGTCAAGAGATTTAACATACAAGTCGCGTGTCTGCGGCTTTTTCTTCGCCGCTATCGCCTGTTCCTTTCGCGCTAAGAGCGCTTCAAGTGTTATTTTTGTGTTTTTATCCATTTTTTATTTCCTCCTGTTTAAAATTTAAATCGGTGCAATGCTCTGTCAAGCTCGCTTGAAACAGAGCTTGCGATAGATTGCAACTTGCAAATGGGAGCGTTAGCTCCTCAATATTTCAATGGGATATTACAACTCCCGCTGAAATATTGAATGACACCCGCCGCCTTAGAGACGGGGACATCTTTGCATAAGTTATTACAGCGGCGGAGCATAAGCTCCGCCATCCGCATTCTGTTTATCTGCACGGGTCACTTATTGACGATGTGTATTTAACGCTCGTCATACCGCCCGAGAGGTCATCGTTCATAACCGCTCCGTTCTCGATGTTTTGAATTGTCACGCTGTCAAACCAACAATCGGGGTATGATACCGCTTCCGTTCCGCCGTTATCGGGGTCATTAACATACGTTGTAATCGCAACGCGCACGTCTTCGCCTTTTTGTAAGCTCTCTACAATGTCCTTTGTCCTTGAATATACCTTGCGTATGGTTGCCGACCACGAGAGAGATACGCTCATCAGCTTACTGTCCTTTACGACATCGCCAGCAAAAAGTACCTCTTCGCGGTCTGCGTCGAGACTTGTCTCAAAGTTGCTTATCTCATATGCCAAATAACCGTCAAAATATACCTTGCCAAACGTGCCGTTTATAATTTTACCCGCCGAGGGTCTTGTTCTGTCCGCCATAGTCTTTATCCTCCTTTTCTATCAGCTCATTACAATCTCAAACACCAAATCTTCCATAGCGTCCGAGAATTGTATATCTGCCGTCGCGTATAAATAACTGCCCGTTTTGTACGCCGCTATCTCATCATCTGACAAACTTGACACATCAACGCTGTTTTCCGTAAGGTATTCCTTTATAGCCTCGACGTCAAGCTCCGCGATGTTGTCATATTCATCGTACAACACGCCCTCGCTTTCAAGCTGCGCAAAATACGCGTTGACCGCCGCGATAAAATTAAGTTTGTTGGCGTGAGAATTGTTTACGCCGACATAACTGTCCGTAAATGTCGTTGTTATATCGTCACGTATCAAGTCCATAGCCTCAATTATCTTTATCTTTTTCATATCGTCGGTCTGGTCATCCTCCAAAATATGCAGAGAATTGACCGCGCGTCCGAGCTTGATTTTTTCGCCGTCGTTTAACAATATCAGCTTGCCGTCATCTGCGTCCGTATCGGGGTCACTGCTCTCGTCAAAGCTCTCGACATCCGTCAAAATCGTATATGTAGCCGAGCGGTTTAATGCCGTTGCCGCCAGGATACCCGCTATTCTCGCGCAGTATTCCGAGGCGGTATATGTGTTGCCGTCCGATGTTACAATATTGTCGCTTGCAAAATCAACAACACCCTCGCTGTTTGCCGTAACGCTGTTAAGACTGCACGCCAAAACCGCGTTATATGTCTTTTGTGTTGCTCTTTGCGCCACAATCCAATCATATGCCGTTGTTACCTCTTCGTCGCTTATTCCCGGCACTGTCAGCCAGTCAAATGTGCGCGTTGTAAGTTTTGCCAATACATCCGACAGCGCATCACCCGTTGCCGCGCGGTATACCAATACCTTATTGGGCGCTCCCTCAAATATCAGCTTTAGATATTTGTAATTTGTCGTTGTCCAATCGTCCGTGCTTACCTGTGATAAGTAGCTGTACGAATAAGACGTTGTGTCTGTTACGGTATCATCAAACAATACCGCCATTATTATGCCGTTTTCGCTTCTTGTAACCGCCGTTTTCGCTTTTGTGGTAAACGTAAGCGATACCGACGGCTGTCCTGTTGCAC
>JAJPXG010000063.1 GCA_021205565.1 Lachnospiraceae bacterium
CCGAACAACCTCAAATCCCTCATTCGCCGCCACCGGCTTCCAGATGGATTCCATACGACCAAACGTATGCTCTATGGTATCCAGTACCGTTTTTCCCGCTTCTCCGCCAATCTCAATTTCAGATTCCGGGATAGAAGCCACCACGATGCTGTTTTCCGATGCTCGCGCCGCCTCTGTAATCTCCTGAATAAAAGTGACAAAATTATCGTAAGATCCAGCCGGCAGTCCGTTCACGCCATAAATCTTCTTTGCATAAGCGACAAGCTCGTCCATCAAAATCAGGCACGGGCCGCATTCATTGAAGAGATTCTTCAAATTCTCCGAACCCGGAGATACGCCTTTCCTGTCTGCCTCGCGGATATACTTTGCATAAAGCTCCGGTTTCTCAGCCGAAGTCACCAGCTGATAAGCCATCTCTCCCCAGATTGTGCTGACCGTATAACCCGGAAGATTTGCCGGATTCTTTTTGCGCGTAGGATCCAGGGCCGTTCCAACCAAAACCGCTACATTTGCTTTCGGCAGTTCTTCCAGCCCCGCCCGCTCCAGAACCGGTTTCAGGCTCGGTATGTATTCAATCGAAGTCTTCCCATGAACCATATGGTAAAGTGCCAGCATACTATGTGTTTTGCCGCCGCCAAAAGCAGTCTTAAGCTGGATCACCGGCTCTCCGCCCTGTCCGGAAATACGCTGCAGGGACTCCACCAGAAGTCCCGCCATGCCCTCTGTCACATAAGTGCGCGCAAAAAACTCTACCGGATCACGGTACTCATAAGCGCCTTCTCCTCGCGCCACCTGTGCCAGGTCTGCCGCAAATTCCGCCGCACGGTAACGTCCTTCCGCTACGTCCGGATGAGGCTGCATCACATCACGCCAGCTGGGCAGATTTTTCCCGACATTTCTGGTAAGAACTGCTGCAGATGCTTTTTTCTTTCCCGCCGGTGTCGGCGCCGTATTTTCTGTCACAGCTGCAGATCCCTGTTCCGAACCATACCGGGCCTTGCGGTACAAAGCACGGATTTCCTCCGTTGCCTCCGGATCAATCGACTCACAGAGCAGCGCCATGGTATCCAGTGCCCTCTCCGTGTATCCCTGCTGAAAATCATTCGCACCAATATGGGACGCATCATTCCGCACTCCCATCAGTTCAGAAGCCCAGTTCCTGTGGCTCTTTGACATTTTCATACTGAAAACATCGCGCCATCTGCGGTCAATCAACCGCAGACAGTTGGCAATGTCCAGAGAATCCAGCAATTCCCCATAATCACCGCTGTATGGCAGATCCCTCTGGTCACTCAACGCATCCAGAATCTCGTTCCACCAGTCATCATGATAGACTCTTGACATCTCCTGTCCGATATAACCTGCCAGCTGAGGGAGAAGAATCCGAAATCCTTTTTGGACAAGCTCATAATTTTCCTGCATCCTTATACCTCCTCGGTCTCTTGTGCTCACCTTCATTCGAGAAAGCCGATGGCTTCGCACTGCGTGCTCCCACCATCGCCGCCGTTATTCGCAATCCGGCCTATTCGGCCTACTTGCTCATACCGTCTTGCCTGTCAAATGTCCAGTCATTCGCTCGTGCAAGCACGGCTCATTCCTGGCCGCTTGACAGGGCTTTCTCAGTATAGTCTCTTATCTCCTGATGGATTAAACACAGCGCATCGTGAATGCTCATGTCTGAACCATCTGCATTGATTACCTTTTTATATCCTGTAAATATGGATAATCCGCTGCCCAGTCCTGCAATCGGCTTATCCTCGTCCTCTATATCCTCCGCAAAAGAAATGTCCAGCATACCAGGCAGCTCCCGCTTCATCGTATTGATGAAGCTTCTGCGTGTCGTTCCCCCCGCATTTTCCTTCTTTTTCCGAAACACAACTGCAATTCTTACCGAATCAAACCGTGGATTCGCTTTCTCCGTCCGGACCGGCCACACACCCGTAACCATAAACCCTGCCTGAATCATGCTGTCCAACAAATGCTCAAACGGCGTCATTCCTTCCATTTTTCCATCGGAGCAGATGGCTTCCTCATCCTGTTTGCTATATTCAAAAAACAAAACGGAAGGGTATTCCTCCGAGGATGCCTGGTGGAAGTTTTGCAGCATCCGCCTGATCCCGTTTTGATATTCTTTGACTGCCTCTGCACTGTCTCCATCAAAATGCTCCGGGATAGAAGAAAGTTCTTCCTTTGAAGTCACAACCTTTTCAAAAAGCTGCGGATAAACATTCTTTAAGCATCTTCTCAGCCAGATATAAAAATAATCAGACAGATCCGCATATCCCACGTTGTCGTAATAAGGAAGCTCGGTAAACAAAACAGAATCTTTCGGGATTTCCATGGTCACCGCATTCGCTTGCTCTACTTTCGCCGGAACTGCCGCAGAAAGCCCGGCAACCGATTCCACAACATTCTGCAGCATGGTATTAAAGTTTCCCGTGACAGTCGAAAATGGATTTCCTTCTCCGAAAACCCATGTCATCGGAATTGCCTGCCTGGTAAACGCCGCCCGGATATTTCCTTTTCGATTATCCCATGTACAGATCGAAGACTGAAAATTTGCCAGTTTTCCAATCACAAGCGCAAGATAAACGCCAACCGCCTGGCCATATGCATAGGCTCCTGTGCCTCCTTCCGACAACGGAACCTTATCCTCTGTCATTCCCGCTGCAATGGCATCTTCGGATACCTGTGACATAACCTCAGGAAGCAAATCACACAGGGTTGTCATCAAAAGCAGCTGCCTCGGCGTATATAAATCTGTATATTCTGTCAATCCAAATCCAGGCGGACTAAACCATCTGGTATTATTCGGCAGTGAACCAATCTGTAATTCATCCCGAAAT
>JAJPXG010000162.1:0-653 GCA_021205565.1 Lachnospiraceae bacterium
AAGAAACCGATCTCACAGCCAAAACTCAGTCACGACTCCCTCTAAATGCGTAACAGATGGTTCTGAAGGAGCCGAGGAATCCAAAGTATTACACGATGGATGAAATTGTGGAATTTTACGGAATCCCAAGAAGTACCGTCCGGTACTGGCTGAAAACCGGCAGCATACCGGGGATTATGGTCGGTAAGAGCTGGCGGGTTCCTAAAGAGGAATTTGATGACTGGCTGGATTATATCAATTGTTTTCTTACGGAGGAATCGATATGGCGAGTGTGGTTCAGAGAAATGGCAGGTATAATGTTGTTTATCAATACACAAACGATAAAGGGAAGCGGAAACAGAAATGGGAAACTTTCCGCACAAAAGCGGAGGCGATGACCAGAAAGAAAGAGATTGAGTATAAGGAGGCGGCAGGCACTTTTGTCGTCCCGGCCTGCAGCACACTGAATGACCTTCTGCGGGAATATGTTGCACTATACGGGAAGGAAAAGTGGGCGCTCTCTACATACGGCGGCAACATTGCACTGATTGAACATTATATTTCCCCGCTGATTGGAAGTTTAAAACTCAGTGACATTAACACGAGGGTGATTGAAAAAGACTATCTGCGCCTGTTAAAGACGCCATCTGTTGAGCCGACGATTGGTAAGAAAA
>JAJPXG010000162.1:663-1437 GCA_021205565.1 Lachnospiraceae bacterium
TGCTTTGAGCAGGCGGTGAAATGGGAACTGGTGGAAAAAATCCCTGTGTTTATGCGACGCTTCCGAAGGTGACTTACGCGAAAAGGGAGATCTGGACTGCGGATGTCCTTTTTCATGCGATGGAAGCATGTGACGATGAACGCCTGAAACTCAGCATGAATCTGGCATTTGCCTGTTCGCTCCGGATTGGCGAGTTACTTGGCCTTACATGGGATTGCGTTGACATTTCCCGGGAAAGCATGGATGCCGGTATCGCTTATATTTATATCAACAAGGAGCTGCAGAGAGTCAACCGCAATGTCCTCAATGCGTTGGATAAGAAGGATGTCGTGACCATCTTTCCGCCGATTACTTCCAGAACATCAACGGTACAGGTTCTGAAAGCGCCGAAGACACAGACCAGTACCAGGAAAATATTTCTGCCGAGGACTGTGGCGGAGATGCTTGCTGACTGGAAGCGGAAACAGGATGCCGTACGGGAAATGCTGGGATGTGAGTACCAGGATTTTAACCTGGTCATGGCAGGTCCCCTGGGAATGCCGACAGAGGCGGCAACGATTACTTCCGCATTCCGCAAACTGATCGAGGTGAATGACCTTCCGCTGGTGGTGTTTCACAGCCTCAGACATTCCAGTATCACTTATAAGCTGAAACTGAATGGCGGGGATATCAAATCAGTGCAGGGTGATTCCGGTCATGCGCAGGCGAAAATGGTCACAGACCAGTATTCGCATATCATCGACGATGACAGGAAGCATAACGCGGAACTGTTTG
>JAJPXG010000162.1:1447-2846 GCA_021205565.1 Lachnospiraceae bacterium
GTGCCCAACGCAGAGGCATCAGCAGACGGCGCTGCGGACAGTGGAATTGATGCGGAGACACTTGCGAAACTGGTAAGCTCTCCGGAACTTGCTTCCCTTCTGAAAATTCTTGCAAAGAATATCTGAAATACATAGCCAGGGCAGACCTGAAACGAGGGAATGCTCTGGCTTCTTATATGTATGCGATATTTTGACCAAAGGTGATAGAACTTAAAAAAATAAGCCCGTGTTACATAAAAGCGTGCAGATGCACAAAGAATAGGAATGGCTATTGAATGACGAGATATCTTGTGGTAAAATACCATTACTAAAAAATGTGCAGATGCACAAAAATAAGGAGCAACACAATGGAAATTAAAAGAGATTCTTATCTACAACAGCTGATTGAGCGAAAAGAGAATGGCATGATAAAGGTGATTACCGGTATTCGCAGATGTGGTAAGTCTTTTTTGCTGTTTACAATCTTTAAGAGATATCTGCTGGAAAATGGTGTTGATGCCGATCATATCATAGAAATCGCCCTGGATGGCATCGAGAATGAGGAGTTAAGAGATCCAAAGGTGTGCTTCCGATATATCAAGGATGCTATGAAAGATAATGGTAAATTTTATCTTTTGTTGGATGAAGTGCAGTTTATGCCAAGATTTGAAGAAGTGTTAAACAGTCTGCTCCGTATGAGCAATGTTGATGTATATGTAACTGGCAGCAACTCCAGATTCCTGTCCAGCGACATTGTGACGGAGTTCCGTGGCAGAGGCGATGAGTTCAGGATTTATCCCTTATCCTTTGCAGAGTTCTATTCTGCTTATGATGGCGATTATGACGATGCCTGGAACGATTATATGATCTACGGTGGATTGCCGCAGATTATTAGTTTTCATAGTGAACGACAGAAGGCAGAATATCTGAAGAATATTTTTTCCAATGTCTATCTGAAGGATGTGATTGAGAGAAATAAGATTCAGAGTGTAGACGAAATTGGTGTTCTTGTCGATGTACTTGCATCAGCAATAGGGGCACCCACTAACCCGACCAGGATTGCAAATACCTTTGCCAGTGAAAGGCAGATGTCCTATACGAATAAAACGATCTCCAACCATATTGATTATTTAGCGGATGCTTTTTTGA
The DNA here is from genome assembly GCA_021205565.1 of Lachnospiraceae bacterium. GTDB lineage: Bacteria > Bacillota > Clostridia > Lachnospirales > Lachnospiraceae > RGIG6307. Next base: position 2,576 of record JAJPXG010000162.1, read on the forward strand.
TTTCGAAAGCCAGCCGATATGATATTAAGGGGAGAAAGTATATTGGTGCCAACCTGAAATATTACTTCACGGATATGGGACTCCGAAACGCCCGTCTGAATTTCAGACAGCAGGAGCCTGCTCATATCATGGAAAATATTGTTTACAATGAACTTCTGATCCGTGGTTACAATGTTGATGTAGGTGTCATTGAGATCTTTGATAAGGAAAAAGAAGGTAAGCGTATTCGTAAGCTGCTGGAGGTTGATTTTGTGGTAAATCAGGGCAATCC
>JAJPXG010000087.1 GCA_021205565.1 Lachnospiraceae bacterium
ATGAAAAAGTCTCCTCTTCTCTTTTTTCCATCGCGTTACCCCCAGTATATGACCTCCGGTTCCAGCGGCACGCCTGCTGTTTCCTCCACGCCCTTTATCACCTTCTCCATCAGGAGGCGCACCTGCGAGCAGGTGGCGTTTCCCTTATTGATGACAAAGCCACAATGCTTCTCGCTGACGCAGGCGTCACCGATCCGGAAGCCGGAAAATCCCGCGTCCTGGATGAGCTTGCCCGCGTAATATCCCGCAGGGCGCTTGAACGTGGATCCCGCGCTCGGATATTCCAACGGCTGCTTCTCCCGGCGCTTTTTGGCAAGCTCCGCCATGTGAAATTTGATCTGGGACCGGTCTCCGGGATGAAGCTCCATGGTCACGGAAGCCACGAAAAGCCCACGCTCCTTCATGGCGCTGCCGCGGTAGCAAAAATGCAGCTCTTCCCCGGAAAGCGTAAGAAGATTTCCCGCCTCATCGTAAGCCTCCACACTGGCAACCACGTCCTTTAACTCGCCGCCGTAGGCGCCCGCGTTCATAATCACGCCGCCGCCGATCGAGCCGGGGATACCGGCGGCAAATTCCAGTCCGGTCAGTCCCTCGTCGCAGGCTCTTTGCGCAATTCTGCCCATCAGGGCGCCGGCCTGCGCCGTGATCCGCGTGCCGTCCACATGAATCTGAGAAAAAGGCTCCGCCATACACAGGACGACGCCCTCCACGCCATCGTCATCCACCAGCAGGTTGGAACCGTTGCCCATCAGATGCAGCGGCACCTGGTAAGTCTGACAGAACTTCAGGATTTGGGGAATGTTCTCCTGTCCGGACACATAAACAAAGCACTCCGCCTCGCCGCCGATGTGAAAGGTGGTATGCTTTGACAGGGGTTCCTGCCATAAAATCTGCAGTTGTGCTGAAAATTCTCTGCCGAAGGCTTTTTTCCAATCCATAGATGATCACCAAATCCCATATGATTACACTATAACAACTCTATTCTACTCACAGCACCAGCTTCGCCGCGCCGTAAATACCGGCGTCATTGCCCAGCTCGGCCAGCATAAAACGTGCCTTTCTGCTGCCCGGAAAGACAAACTTCCGGTACGGCGGAACGATATAATCAAATAAAATCTCTCCCGCCTTGCTGACGCCGCCGCCGATGACAAACGCCTCCGGGTTGACCACACAGGCCACAGCCGCCAGGCCCTTGCCCAGATAATAGCCGAAGCGCTCCGCGACCTCGATCGCCACAGCGTCCTGCGCGCGTACCGCGTCCCACACATCCTTGCAGGTCATCTGTTCCTGAAGGCTTCGCAGGCTGCTCGGTTCCTCGTCCTGCTGAAGGCGACGCTTCGCCAGCCGCACCACGCCGGTCGCGGAGGCATACTGCTCCAGGCAGCCGCACAGGCCGCAGTTGCAGGGCTCGGTCTCGTTTTCTTCCACCAGCATGTGACCGATCTCTCCGCCCGCGCCGTTAAATCCGGCTACCAGGGCGCCGTTTACGATGATGCCGCCGCCGACGCCGGTTCCAAGCGTGACCGCCACCACATCCTGACAGCCTCTGCCGCCGCCCTTCCACATCTCTCCTAAGGCCGCCACATTGGCGTCATTGCCGGCCTTCACCGGTACGCCAACCAGAGGCTGTAAGGTTTCCGCAATGTTTAATTCATTCCAGCCTAAATTAACCGCACCGTAAATTGTACCTGCTGCGTCCACCGGTCCCGGCGCTCCGACGCCGACGCCGATCACATCCTGAAGCTGATACCCAAAGGCGGCGCGCTTTTCATTTATGCTGTCCGCGATATCCTTCAGGATACGACCCCCGTGATTCTCAGTCACGGTCGGGATTTCCCATTTTGTCAGCACACTGCCCTCATCGTCAAACATACCCAGCTTGACGGTCGTGCCGCCGATATCCACCCCAAAGACGATTTTACCCATTTTGCGTTCCCCCATTCTGAGCATCTCTTCCCTGCTCCATGTATTTTTCCGCGGGATAACCCCGCATTCAGTTCTGTCATGGTTTCCGGTTCCGTTCACTTCCCCGTCTCTTTCGTGCGTCTTGGCACCGATCAACGAGCGCCGTTCAGTCCTCGATATCCCTGTGCGTCATAGACTCCTGTAAACGCCGGTACAGCTCCTTCGCGGCATTATAGCCCATTCTCTTTTCTCTGTAATTGATAGCCGCGCTCTCCACAATCACCGCTATATTTCTGCCCGGTCGGATGGGGATGTTGTGGCTGACAATTTTATTGCCCAGATATTCCGTATACTGCTCCTCCAGGCCGATGCGGTCATACTCCCGCTCTCTGTCCCACTCCTCCAGATTGATGACCAGGTTGATCTCGTGGCTGTCGCGCACACTCGACACACCGAACATTTCCTTGATATCCACGATGCCGATGCCGCGCAGCTCAATGAAATGCTTGGTCACATCCGGCGCGCTGCCGATCAGGGAGTTGTCGCTGATTTTGCGGATCTCGACCGCGTCGTCGCTGACCAGGCGGTGGCCTCTTTTGACTAACTCCAGAGCCGCCTCGGACTTGCCGATACCGCTGTTGCCCGTGATGAGAACGCCCTCGCCGTAGACGTCCACCAAGACGCCGTGAATCCGGATCACCGGCGCCAGCTTATAGGTCAGCCAGCGAATCGCCTCCGCCGTGAAATGGGAGGTCGTGTTTTCAGAGGTAAAGACCGGAATCCCGTTCTCCAGCGCTTTTGTCAGGAAAAGCGCATCCGGCTCCAGCCCCCGGCAGAATACGATGGCCGGGATCTCATGATAGCTCATCAGCTTCGTGTAAACCTGCTCTCTGGACTCTTCCGAAACCTGCAGCATTAAGCTGGCCTCCA
>JAJPXG010000157.1:0-8139 GCA_021205565.1 Lachnospiraceae bacterium
GCTTTTACCTGCGCGGTCTGCTCTGTCAGCGCCTCATAAGTCCGCTTTAATTTGGCATATTTCTCAAAATACCGTTTGGCGTTGTCCATCACCGGAATATCCGGTTTTAACGGAACCGTAATCTCTTCATTGGTATAATAGTTCAGCGCCTGAAAGCTTTTGCTCCCATCCGGAACGGAATAGCCGTAGGTCGTGATCATTTCACCGTAAATTCTGTATTTGTCCCGCTTTTCGGTGTCTTTCATCTGCGCCATTTGGAGGTCGTACTTTTTGACATTGCGCTCTATGGCGGTCTGCACGATTTTGCGAAGGTCCGCTGAACGCTGGCGGATGCGGGTGACGGTATTTTTCTCCGCATAGTAGTCTGCGAGCATGGTGGAGACACTGCTGTATGATTTTTGCGTCTCCTGCGGATAAAGCGAGCATGGCAGGACAAAATATTCCGCCGGGACGCCTCCCTGATAGATGATGGCAGGAGAGAAGTGTCCCCGCTGAATCCGGACTGTCATCTCCTGAAAACGATCTCTCAGGATATGCAGCTGCTCCTTTGAAAGAGCACTTGCGGGCAGGTCTGCGTCGATTCCGGCCTCATGGCAAAGCTCCTGCGCCATGATGGGACTCAATCCGGTATAGCTTTGATAGATTGCCTTATAAACCGGCATGGGCTTGGCAATAAGAAGCGGATCGAAATGCTCACAGGCGTCCGCCGCCAGGGGATTTTCCTTTTCCTGCGTCATGGGAATGAAATATTCCCGGCCGGGCAGAACCTCCCTGACGGAGCTCACCGCCCCGGAGATGTGCTTGATGCTGTCGATGATGGTATCGTCGTCCTTTAAGAAAATAATATTGCTGTGCTTGCCCATCAGCTCGATGACCAGAGTTTTTTGACACAGATCCCCCAGCTCGTCCAGGTGTTCGATCCGGATGTGAATGATGCGCTCCAGGCCTGGCTGTGTGACGGACACAATCCGTCCGTTCAGAATGTGCTTGCGCAGCAGCATGCAGAAATTCGGGGCCGTCACGGGGCTGGGTTTATTGAGGTCTGTCAGGTAAACCAGGGGCAGGGAAGCGTTCGCCGACAGGAGCAGGCGGTACTGCCCCTGAAAGGTTTTGACAGTCAGCAACAGCTCGTCGGCCTCCGGCTGTGCGATTTTATTGATTCGGCCGCCTGTCAGGGTGTCGTTTAATTCTTTTGTCAGGCAGGCGATGGTAATTCCGTCAAATGCCATATGGGATCTCCTCTTTTCTTTTTTTAAGATCGTTATTCATCATAATACAAATGAGGGCGAAAAACAACCACAGACTTTTGCTTGACTCGGATTTGCGGCTTTGCTATACTGGGGTAAATTTTTTGAAAAGATAAGGGGAATCATTATGCTTTCAGAGTTTTTATACGCGATTGTGGAGCTGTTCGCGCGGGTGCACAGTCAGATTCTGACGCTGAACGACGCCTATGAATATAATTTCAGCGATAAGGAGCTTCACTTTCTGGTGATCGGTGTTCTGGGGATGGCTCTGATTTTTGTAGTATATCCGATTTTTAAACTGCTGGCCGCCACCGGTCATGTGATGGTCATCAGCTGGGTTTATGTCTTTACGCTGATCATTGTGGTGACCTTTGCCATTGAGATCGGCCAGCGGGTGACCGGCACGGGAACCATGGAGTTTGCGGATATCATGTTCGGCGTGGTCGGTTTTCTGTTTATGTTTTTTATCTTTTCTCTGATCCGTGGAATCTACCACGGTATCGCGGAGCTTGTCCGGTATTGTATGGGAAAGAGAAAGAAACGGCATCATGCCGGGGAAGATGCCGGGGAGCCTGGATATACAGAAGACGAGGAATGACGAATACTGCGCATTACAGGTGCGGCGGCATGTCCGCAGATTTGTATGTTCTGGGAGATTTTAGTTGAAATTTGCCGGTATTTGTCTTATAGTGAACTGGAAATCAGCAGAACAATGCTTCAGACTACACAGGAAAGGACGGCGCTATGGCGGATCTGGATAATACGCGTTATGTGAAAATTGACACAGAGCCCAGGATGGGAGCTGAGATGGTCTTATCAATGGTGTATGAGGCCCTCGTCGAAAAGGGATATAACCCCATCAATCAGATGGTGGGATATATCATGAGCGGCGACCCTACCTACATTACCAGCTATAAGGGCGCCCGCAGCATCATTACCAAGGTGGACCGCGAGGATCTGCTGGAGGAGCTGCTGAATCATTACATGGGATAAAAGGATACTGAATATATATGAGAGAAATGATTTCTGTTCGCGGAGGACACAGGCTTTCGGGAACGGTAGCTGTCGACGGCTCCAAAAATTCCGCACTGGCCTGTCTGGCGGCAGCATGTCTTGTGACGGACGGTAATCCGGTTGTGCTGGAGAACGTGCCGGCCATCTCGGATGTGACTGTGATGTGCGATATTATCCGCAAACTGGGAAAGAACGTCACCTTTTCAGACGGAAAAATAAGTGTGAGCGGTACGTTTTTAAACGCTGACGTACCAAAAGCCCTTGCGGGTAAAATCAGAGGCTCCATGTATTTTCTGGGTGTGCTGGCTGCCGCAGCGGGCGAATTTCACTGCGGGTTTCCCGGCGGCGACCAGATCGGGGAGAGGCCGATCGATATTCATCTGGCCGGTCTGACTAAAATGGGGGTCGACTGTGAGGTCTGCGACGGTATTGTGGAAGGAAGGGTTTCCAGTGTGCTGACAGGATGCCGGATATATCTGCGTTATCCAAGTGTCGGAGCTACCTGCAATATGATGCTTGCGGCCTCCAGAGCTGTTGGCAGAACTGTTATTGAGAACGCGGCCAGAGAGCCGGAGATTGTGGATTTGGGGAACCTTTTGTCCGCAATGGGAGTCCGGGTGAGCGGCGCGGGGACCGACAGAATTACAGTGACGGGTACGGATGAAGTGCGCGGCGGTATCTCTTATGAGATTATCGCGGATCGGATTGAGGCAGGTATGTTTGCCATCGCAACCGCAATCTGCGGCGGCAGAGTGCGGCTGAACAATATCATACCTTACCATAGCTTCCCTCTGATTTCTCTGCTTTGTGAGTGCGGGGTTACGGTGGAGGAGGATGACAACAGTATTGTTGTCATCAGTGACGGCCGGCTTCGTCCATTTAAGGTGGAAATGATGCCGTTTCCCGGGGTTGCCACGGACTTACAGCCTGCGGTAGCGGTCATGGCCTCCTGTACGCAGGGCGGCATATCGACTATCGTGGATCTGGTATTTCAGAACCGGTTCCAGTACATCGAGGAGCTGAGACATATGGGTGCCAGGATTGAGCATATGGGGAATATGCTTGAAATCCGGGGAGGTGTGGGTCTTCACGGCTGCCGGATTCATGGAGGCGACATCCGGGCTGTCTCCGCACTTTTGCTGGCCGGGCTTTCGGCAGAGGGCGAGACGCAGATCGAAGGCGTGGAGCATCTAAGGCGCGGCTATCCGCAGATCGATGCAAAATTCCGCGAGTTGGGAGCGGATGTGACAATCCTGAAGCTCGCGGAATAAGGGATAGATTTATTCTCGTAGGAACTGCGCCTGCAGCTCCCACATGTCCCTGCCGGTGTATCCGCACGGAGAACTGTTTATTCGGCTGACCCGGCTGGCTCTGCCTCCGGCAGCAGACGGATACCGTTGACCTCAATATCGGCGCTGACCTCGATTAAGAGGTAGACGCGCCCGTCAATGGAGGTGGTCTCTACCAGATCTGACCGTTCCGGGTTTACCTTGATGACCACATCCGGCATTTTCACTTCAAAGTTTCTGGAGGCGGTGAGATTGGAGGCCACAAGCCTCGTCCCGCTTCCGACAGTTTCATCATAGTGCTGTTCAAAGCTGTTAAGCTGCGGCTCCTTCAAGCCGCTTTTTGCCAGCATATTTGTCACCTCGCGCTTGTCTAATGTCAGCGGCTCGGGGTCTTCTTTATGCTCCTCGATCATATCATAAAGCGTATCGTGAATATTTTTCACAACGTCCAGCTCGCCGTTATCGCCGAGCGTTTCCTGCAGCATGGTCTGGAATGCCTCCTTTTGCACGCCGGCTGTGATGGGCATGGCGCAGCCCAGGAGATCATAGACAAAATCCTCGTATGCGTTTTCCGTGTCCTTTGTGTAATACAGGCAGCTGTGCAGGTCGGTGCTTCTGTCCGTGAAGGCCGGGAATAAAAAGGCATGGACGGGCGCATCCACGATCCAGTCGCAAATTCTGTCCGTAAAGAGATTCTGCGCGGGTGCGTAGGTAAGCCCCGGTTTGGAGAGCACCACCGGGCACAGGCAGCAGAAGAGAAAATGGTAAACTTCGTCGGAGGCGTCATCCATTTCCAGGTTGTCGCTGCCGCGTCCGGGAACGTCATAGTTTGCGTCTGCCAGCAGAATCAGATAGTTCTGTGTGCAGGGATAGCCTTCGATAATTTTGTCATAGAATTTTTCCAAAAGCTCCTCATCCTGTAAATGGCTGTCCCTTAAATCCAGCAGGAATTTCTGCGCTCCGTCTGAAAACTCGCTTTCTAAGGGAAAGTCAAGCGAGATCAGGTTTTTTCCCAGAGCGCCGGACAGTCCTTTTTTGAACAGCTGCAGGTATCGCGACGCTTCAGCTTCAGGCAGGGCGCCGAAGATTTCGTTAAGTTCGGAGATTTTATTTTTTTCGCCGCCCACATAGCAGGTTGCAATGCGGGAGACGGCGCAGTTTTTTTCGGTAAAGAGTTTTTTGATTTCACTGAGTTCTGATTTGTTCATGATGGTACCTCCGGCAACAATTTAACACAATTTTCAGAATCTCTCAAGGAAAATCGAATTATGCCGATTGAAAATGATTCTGTTTTATAGTAAAATCCAATTGTACAGGTTTTGTATATTCAAATTATAGGGAGGATTTGCGATATGATGAACATTCCGAAGGTAAAGCTGGGTATCGTGGCAGTCAGCCGTGACTGCTTCCCCATGACTTTGTCGGAAAGACGCCGCAAAGCGGTAGTGGAGAGCTATCAGGCGCAATATGGGGACATTTACGAGTGTCCGGTCTGCATCGAGAACGAGAAGGATATGCGCAGGGCACTGGCTGATGTGCAGGCAGCGGGAGTGAACGCGCTGGTTGTCTATCTTGGCAATTTTGGCCCGGAATCCAGTGAGACACTTCTGATCAAGGAGTTTAATGGACCGGCTATGGCAGTGGCAGCTGCAGAGGAAACCGGAGAGGATCTGATCGACGGCAGAGGCGACGCTTACTGCGGTATGCTGAATTTCAGCTACAATTTAAAGCTTCGCAATCTGAAAGCGTACATACCCGAATATCCGGTGGGAACCGCCGACGAGTGCGCACAGATGATTTCCGAATTTGTGCCGATTGCCAGAGCGATCATCGGCCTCAATAACCTTAAGATCATCACTTTCGGCCCCCGTCCGCAGGATTTCCTGGCCTGCAATGCTCCGATCAAGCAGCTTTACAATATTGGCGCAGAGATTCAGGAAAACTCCGAGCTGGATCTGTTTGAATCCTTCCATAAACATGCCGGAGATTCAAGGATTTCGGAAGTGGCCGCTGATATGGCCGCAGAGCTTGGAAACGGCAATAAGATTCCGGATGTCTTGGAGAAGCTGGCGCAGTATGAGCTTACACTCCTTGACTGGGTGGAGGCCAATAAGGGCAGCCGCGACTGTGTGGCCATTGCCGGCAAGTGCTGGCCTGCGTTCCAGACACAGTTCCACTTTGTGCCCTGCTATGTCAACAGCCGTCTGACCGGCAGAGGTATTCCGGTATCCTGCGAGGTAGATATTTACGGCGCGTTAAGTGAGTTTATCGGTACTGTTATCAGTGAGGACGCGGTTACATTGCTGGATATCAACAACTCCGTACCGGCCGATCTCTATGAGCAGGATATCAAGGGCAGATATCCCTATGATATCAAGGATACCTTCATGGGCTTCCACTGCGGAAATACACCATCCTGCAAGCTGTCCTCCTGCAATATGAATTTCCAGCGTATCATGGCCAGATCTCTGGGCAAGGATGTGGCGAAGGGAACCCTGGAGGGAGATATCGTTCCCGGCGATGTCACCATCTATCGCCTGCAGTCCACAGCTGACGCAAAGCTGCGCGCTTACGTTGCGCAGGGCGAGGTTCTGCCGGTTGCGACCAGATCCTTTGGCGGCATTGGCATTTTCGCCATTCCGGAAATGGGTCGCTTCTATCGCCATGTTCTGGTTGAGAAAAATTACCCGCATCACGCGGCTGTCGCATTCGGACATTACGGTAAGACCCTTTATGAGGTGTTCAAGTATCTTGGCGTGGATGTGTCTGAGATCGATTACAATCAGCCGAAGGGCGTGAGATATCCCACCGAAAATCCTTTCGCTTAAGGGATGGGCGTTGATTTTCAAAGTTGTTTTCACTGGGATTTGTGAGTTTTGTAAAGAAAGACCTTGAAAAAACACAAATATGTGGTATTATTAGAAAGTGACATTCTGGCTCATGGCTGGCTGCAGTCATGAGCCGGAATTCTGTCCGGCAATCAGCTGCGTTCTGAAACGGGAGATTGCGGGGCGAAAAATTCTGCGGGCGGCCGGATAAGCCGGACGTGTGAAAGAGGTTCATCTGATGAAAAACAAAGAAAAAAACGCGTCTGAGGTGACGGAAGAGAAAAAGATCGTTACCAGATACGACCGGAAAATGGAAGAGAGGAAAAAGGCTGAGGAGAAGGCGAAGCGTGAGGACAGGCGCTTTCGAATCGGCTGCGTGATCGTTGCGGTTTTAGTTGTCGTATTTCTGGCCTACAGTGTGATCAGTCCCATCGTAAAAAAATACGCGGCAGTGAACTCTGTATATATTACGGTCGGCGATTATGCGCTCACACAGCAGGAATTTGACGTTTACACATATACAGTGTACAATGAATGGCTTGAATATTACGGCTCCTATGCGTCTTTATTCGGACTGGATACCAGCACGGACATAGCCAATCAGACATATTCGGACGGCATGACATGGAAGGATTACTTTGAAGCGGAGGCGGCAGAAGTCCTGCTTGAGTACGCAGCGCTGACCGACGCGGCGAACGAGGCCGGCTTTGAGTACGATACGGATGCCGATTATGAGGATTTTCTGGCCTCAGTTGAGGAAGCCGCTGAGGAAGAAGGTTTAACCGTTTCGGCATACTACAAAGAGGCTTACGGTCAGTATGCCACGGCGCAGGTGATTGAGGAACAGTATCGCTTCAGTGTTTATGCGGCCTCTTATTACGATGAACTTTATGCCGGCATTGAGGTCACGGACGAAGAGATTGTGGAGGAGTATCAGGCAGATCCGTCCGCCTATGATTATGTGGATTATCGCGTGTTTACTCTTTCTGCGGAATATGAGGAAGACGCCGATGAAGCTGCCATCACGGCGGCCATGGAGGAGGCAAAGGCTCTGGTGGATGAATTCGCCGAACGGCTTGCGGACGGCGAGGACTTTAACGAGCTGTGCCTGGAGTACTGCGCGGAGGATGACACATCCTCTTATGAGGACGATGGCTCCCTGTTGGAGGGCGTCCGCTACAGCGGTGTTTCTTCGGATTACGCGGACTGGCTTTTCGATGACAGCCGTGAAGAGGGCGATACGGAGATTTTTGAGGACGAGGAAAGCTATTATTACACCATCGTCATGTTTGTTGACAGGTACTACGACACGGAGATCAATGATGAGATCTACAGTAATATCTTTGATGAAAAGCTGGATGCTCTTATGGAAGAGCTGACTGCGGATTACAGCTATACCTTCTCCTGAAAATGAGACCTGAATATTTGGACAGAACCCTGCTGTTTGATTTTCACGGCATGGTTCTGTCTGTTTGTTAAAAGGAAAGTGTGGGTCGCTTTTTTAAAGTACAGGCGGCAAGGAATGCGCGGGAGGCAAAGGTGATGAGACTGCTGAAGGATCTGAATTACAAAAAAGCAATCACCAACCGGATTGTTGTGACCGTGATTATGGTCATACTGGAATTCGTCCTGCTTTTGTTTCTTTTCTGGCAGGTGCTCAGGTTCTCTGCACTGATCCTCTTTTTCTTTTATCTTCTGAGCAGCATTTATGTGATTTATCTGGTCAGCAGCAAGGGAGATCCGGCCTTTCGCATTGGCTGG
>JAJPXG010000157.1:8149-19805 GCA_021205565.1 Lachnospiraceae bacterium
ATTGTGATCCTGATTTTGCCGCCGGTGGGGAGTCTTCTGTATCTTCTCTGGGGTGATAAACGGCCGACTAAGAGGCTTTCTTCTAGAATCAACGAACAGGATCGGCGGATTTTTCCGTATTTAAAGACGGATCCGCAGACGGTGCAGGCACTGCAGAGAGAGGATACGAGAGAAGCAAAAACCCTCCATTACATTCAGAATATATCGGCCTATCCGGCATATCAGAACGTGAAAACCACCTACTATCCCAGTGGTGAGAGCGTCTATGAAGCGATGCTGGAGGATCTTAAAAAAGCGCAGAAATATATCTTTCTGGAGACGTTTATTCTGCATGAAGGAGAAATGTGGGGCACAATCCTGGAAATTCTGGTTGAGAAAGCCAAAGCGGGCGTAGATGTCAGAATCATGTATGATGATATGGGCTCTGTATCCCTTTTGCCCAGTAATTATTATAAGGATGTGGAGGCACTGGATCCCCATATCAAGTGCGTGTCCTTCAACCATGTGGTGCCGTTCCTGGCTATGGTGATGAACAATCGTGATCACCGCAAGATCATGGTGGTGGACGGAAAAGCAGGCTATACCGGCGGAGTGAATCTGTCGGATGAATATATCAATAAAAAGGTTCGTTTCGGCCACTGGAAGGACAGCGGTATCCGTTTGGAGGGAGCCGTGGTGGACAACCTGACAGCCATGTTCCTGGAACTGTGGAATGTCTCAGGCGGTGAACAGTTAAATCCTGCGCAGTATCTTGGGAAGCAGCAGGATGTTTTTGCGGAAGATGGATATGTCCTTCCTTACGGGGACAGTCCGCTTGACGATGTCCGGGTAGGAGAGGATGCCTATCTGGAGATTATCAACTGCTCCACGGATTATCTGTATATCATGACGCCGTATCTGATCCCCAGCGTGGAGGTGGGGAATGCGCTGTGCCGTGCGGCAAAGCGTGGTGTGGACGTGCGGATCGCTACGCCGGGAATCCCGGATAAAAAGGCGGTATTTCGCCTGACGCGGGCCAACTACAGGTCGTTAATGAACGCCGGCGTGAAGATTTACGAGTACACACCGGGCTTTTTGCACTGCAAATCCTTTGTCAGTGATGATAAGACTGCTGTTGTGGGCACAATCAATGTGGATTACAGGAGCCTTTATCTGCATTTTGAGTGTGGCGTCTGGATGTATCAGTGTCAGTCACTGTTCGATGTGAAGGCGGATACACTTGACGTGATGGAGAAAGGACATCTGGTGGAGCCGGGTGAACTGACGCACACCTGGCTGGGGAGACTTTTAGACGGCCTGCTGAATGTAATGGCGCCGCTTTTGTAGGAGGTTATATGGCAGAAAAACTGACGGATAAGGATGTAGCCCGGATACAGGCGGAGATAGAAGAGAGAAAAGTCGTGGAGCGTCCCAGGCTTTTGGAGGCGGTGAAGGAAGCCAGAGCGCAGGGCGATTTAAGCGAGAACTTTGAATACACCGCCGCAAAGCGGGAGAAAAACCGCAACGAGAGCCGTATCCGTTATCTGGAGAGAGTGCTGAAAAACGCGCGGATTGTGCAGGATCATGCCGGCGCAGATGAGGTGGGCATTGAGAAAACAGTGCGCGTCCTGTTTGAGGATGACGACAGTGAGGAAGAGTACCGGATTGTGACGCCGATCCGCTGTAATTCTCTGGAGAATAAGATCAGCATAGAGTCGCCCATCGGTAAGGCTCTGATGGGACACAAGGCCGGAGAGCAGGTGGAAGTTGCGCTGCCGAACGGGGGCAGTTATGCGCTGCAGATCCTCGAGATTACCAATACAGTGGACGATGGAACCGACCGGCTGAACAGCTACTGAACGAACCGCAGGGAAACGGAGAGCGGCAGATTGGATCATGAACTCCTTAGCTCATGATATAATAACCGCAAAAAACGCGGTTATTATCACGTTCGTCATCTACACTTCGTTTCTACGGGCAAAGCCCGCATGCTGTGCAGGTCCGCGCTGAACAGATGTCCCCCGGACATCTAGCGCCGTCTGACGCAAAAACCGCGCCGACTTGTTTACACAAGGTACGCCCTTCGGGTGTGCACTCACGATATATTAAATAAATACAAGGGAGAACACAGAAATGGCACTATTACAGCAGTGGAATAAAGTCGCAATGGACGAAAACAAGGATCAGGCTTCCTGGAATAAATTCTGGGATGAGTATTTTGCGATTGAGAAAAATATTTACGCGCAGATCTTAAAGACGCCGGATGAGCCGGTGAGCGGCACTGTGAAGGAGCTGGCCGACAAATTCGGCATCGATATTCTGACGATGGCCGGTTTCCTGGACGGTATCAACGATTCTCTGAAAGAGAAAAACCCGATTGAGACGATGGAGGAGGATACTGTCGTAAGCCTTGACTACGATACCAGGCTTCTGTATAAAAACATGGTCGCGGCCGGGGCAGACTGGTTGTACAACCTGGAGGCGTGGAATGACATTTTTGATGAAGAGACGCAGAAAGCGCTCTATAAGGAACAGAAATCCTCTACGACCATCGTAAAGCCGGAGAAGATTTATCCGAACGATCCATGCCCCTGCGGCAGCGGTAAAAAATATAAAAAATGCTGCGGCAGAAACGCCTAGGAACTGCATTTCAGCACATAATCGGGGAGAAAACTGCACATACTGTTCCTGACAGGCTTCTGATAATGACACGAAGCAAAAGGATCTTGAAGCGATACCAGTATCCGGCTTCATGTTCCGGAGGCTGTACGCCAGCTTTCAAATTGGCTGAGGACCGGCGTCTTTGTCAACAGGAGGACAGTCAGGGAGGACAGAATGGCAAGATTAGGATGTGGAGTCACAAACTGTATTTATAATCAGGCGCATTGCTGCTGCAAGGGTGATATTCTGGTGGGGACCAGTCAGGCCGCAAGGGAAATGGAAACCTGCTGTGAGAGCTTCGCGGACTTAAGAGAAGATTTCTACGCGAATGTTCTGGATCGTCCGCAGGAAATCATCCATGTGGACTGTGAGGCGGTAAAATGCTGTTACAATGAAAACTGTAAATGTACAGCGGAGCAGATAAATATCCGCGGAGACAACGCATATACCTGCGGCGATACGCTTTGCGCTACCTTCACAAGCCGATAAAAGCGCAAAAAATGCAAAAAAAGCCTGAGGGGATGTCAAAAATGATATTGACATCCCTGATTTTCTGTGGTAGGATATCCGAGTATGTGAATGGTCACATGAAAACATCAAGCAGAGTATCCACTCTCACCCTGCGGCGAATGTGCTTCAGGTGTTTACAGTTTTTTTACAGAGTTGCTATGATTCTGTGGATTGCCAGGTGGATAGTTTGTCTTGCTATCCGCTATTTTTTTGCTGGAATTTGGGGAGGGTAAAGTTATTAGCAACAATAACGAATGTCAGATCAATGAGCAGATCCGTGACAAGGAGATTCGCCTCATAGGCGAGAACGGGGAGCAGCGCGGTATCATGTCCGCCAAGGACGCATTGAAGCTTGCGGAGGAAGCGGGCTTGGATCTGGTGAAGATCGTGCCGAATGCCAAGCCGCCCGTCTGCAGAATCGTAGATTACAGTAAGTACAAATACGAGCAGGCGCGCCGGGAGAAGGAAGCGAAGAAAAAGCAGCGTGTAACGGAAGTAAAGGAGATTCGCCTGTCGCCCAATATTGACACGAATGATCTGAATACCAAGACCGCTGCCGCGAGTAAATTTCTTTTAAAGGGTGATAAGGTAAAGGTCACTTTGCGCTTCAGAGGCAGGGAGATTTCCCGTATGGCCATGAGTAAGCACATTCTGGATGATTTTGCCTCAAGCCTTTCGGAGATTGCCAATGTGGAGAAGCCGCCGAAGGCGGAAGGCAGAAACATGACTATGTTCCTGGCGCCAAAATCCAAAAAATAGCACAGGAAAAATATTACAGGAGGAACCAACATGCCGAAATTAAAGACAAAGAGAGCCGCAGCCAAGCGTTTTACTGCGACCGGAACAGGAAAATTAAAAAGAGCGAAAGCTTATAAGAGCCATATCTTAACCAAGAAGTCTACGAAGAGAAAGCGTAATCTGCGTAAATCCACGATTACGGATCAGAGCAACGTAAAGAATATGAAGAAGGTATTGCCCTATTTATAATTCGGCTAAGGAGGAAAAGAAATGGCAAGAATCAAGGGCGGAATGAACGCCAAAAAGAAACATAACAGAGTATTAAAGCTGGCTAAGGGCTACAGAGGAGCCAGAAGCAAGCAGTATCGCACCGCGAAACAGTCCGTGATGAGAGCGCTGACCAGCTCCTATGCCGGCCGCAAAGAGAGAAAGCGTCAGTTCAGACAGCTTTGGATCGCGCGTATCAACGCAGCAGCCAGAATGAATGACCTTTCTTACAGCAAGTTTATGCATGGCTTAAAGCTGGCTGAAATCGACATTAACAGAAAGATGCTGGCTGAGATGGCTGTGAACGATGCGGAAGGCTTTACCGCACTGTGCGACATCGCCAAAGAAAAAATCGCGTAATCACATTCAAAGGTTAACTCCGGAAATTACAGGTTTGTCATTTCCGGAGTTCTTTTATGGAGGTTTTTTATGAGAGTCTGGGAAAATCTGGAGCCGAAGGCAGTATTTCATTTTTTTGAGGATATCTGCGGTATTCCGCACGGATCGGGCAATACCGCGCAGATTTCCGCATACCTGCAGCAGTTTGCCTCTGACCGCGGGATCTGGTATCGTACGGATGCGCTGGGAAATGTGGTGATGCGAAAGCCTGCATCCAAAGGATATGAGGATGTCCCGGGACTGGTGCTCCAGGGACATATGGATATGGTCGCGGTGAAAACCGCTGACTGCGGCAAAGATATGGAGAAGGAGGGACTGGATCCTGCCATTGAAGGGGATTATGTCTATGCCGTAAATACCAGTCTGGGCGGGGATGACGGCATTGCTGTCGCTTATGGGCTGGCGCTTCTCGATGACGAGAGCATTCTGCATCCGCAGCTGGAGCTGATTGTCACGGTTGATGAAGAGACAGGGATGTTTGGCGCGGATGCGCTTGATATGAGCGATATCACCGGCAGGCGTTTCCTCAATCTGGATTCGGAGGAGGAGGGGTTCTTTTTAACCGGCTGCGCGGGCGGCAGAAGACTGAAGGCGGAAGTGAACCGGACACTTCAGACAGTGCACGGCAGACAGATTACGATTACGGTTGCCGGTCTTAAGGGCGGTCACAGCGGCGCTGAGATTCACAAGGAGCGCGGAAACGCTGTTCTTTTGCTGGGAAGGGTGCTGGCTGCAGTTTTAAGGGAAACGGCGCTTTCTTTGGTGAGCATATCCGGCGGAACAGCGGAAAATGTGATTCCGTCTCAGGCACAGGCAGTCCTTGTCTGTCCGGAACCGGAAAAGGTACAGCCCGCTGTGGACAGAGTTTATGCAGATCTGAGGCAGGAATATGAAATCCGCGATCCACAGGTTCAGATTGAGGTAACGATACAGAGCGCTGACGGTGAATATCAGGCGGATTCTCCGGAAGATACCGCGCATTTTATTACCCTGTTGAAGGCGCTTCCGACAGGTGTGCAGGCCATGAGCCAGAGCATTCCCGGTATGGTGGAAACCAGCCTGAATCTGGGCATGATTTCTTCTGATGAGGAAGAAATTACACTGCAGTATTCTATCCGCAGCAGTTTAGAGAGCGCCAAATATGCATTGTCAGAACGTGTGGAGGCGATTTTTACCCTGGCCGGCGCACGCGTGGAAGCGGGAAGCGATTATCCCGGCTGGGCTTACAGAGTAGACAGTCCGCTCAGAGACAAAATGGTCAGAGTCTATGAGCAGATGTATGGGGAAAAGCCGCAGATTACCACGATTCATGCGGGTCTGGAGTGCGGTCTTTTCTTGGGAAAGTGTCCGGATCTGGATTGTGTTTCCATAGGGCCGGATATGCTGGATATTCATTCAACCAATGAGAAGCTCTCCATATCCTCCACAAGGAGGGTATGGGAATACCTGCTGGAGCTTTTGAAGGATAAAGCCTGAGATCATCAATCATGAAAAAAGATGTAAGAAACACTGTCAATTATCATACAAATATAACAGAGAACACGGACAAAAACTTAAAAAATGCCAGGAAGCCTTCTGCGGAATCAGATCATTCCGATCGGAAAGCTTTAAAAGCAGCGGATCAGGCTGTAAAGTGTTCCGCAGCGGGGAAATGCGGCGGCTGTGACTGGCTTGAGAGGCCTTATGAAAAGCAGTTACAGGACAAGAAAATGCTGGTGGAAGAGCTTTTAAAGCCTTATTGCAGGCTTGAGGGCATTCTGCCCATGGAGACGCCGTATTTTTACCGCAATAAGGTCCATGCCGTATTTGGCAGGGACCGAAGGGGGAATATAATCGCCGGCACCTATGAGAAAAATTCTCACCGGGTCGTACCTGTGGAAAAGTGTCTGATTGAGGATGAAAAAGCGGGAGAAATCATCCGTACCATCCGCGATCTTTGCTTAAGCTTTAAAATGAAGATTTATGATGAGGATTCAGGATATGGTCTGCTTCGGCATGTACTGATCCGGGCAGGCCGGCAGACTGGCCAGTATCTGGTCGTTTTAGTCCTTTCCTCCCCGATTCTGCCGAACAAAAATAATTTCATCAAGGCCCTGTGCGGGGCGCATCCGGAAATTACTTCTGTGGTGCTGAATGTAAACGACCGCCGCACCAGCATGATACTGGGGGATAAAGAGCAGGTGCTGTACGGGAAAGGGTATATTGAGGACATGCTTTGCGGCAAAACCTTCCGCATTTCTCCGAAATCCTTTTACCAGGTGAATCCAACCCAGACGGAAAAGCTATACCGAAAAGCAATCGAGTATGCTGATTTTCATGGAAATGAGAGAATTGTGGATGCCTACTGCGGCATTGGCACCATCGGTATTGTGGCTTCCGATTATGTCAGGGAAGTGATCGGCGTGGAGCTGAATAAGGAAGCGGTGCGTGATGCGCGCGTGAATGCCCGTTTAAACGGCGCCAGAAATATTTCCTTTTATGAAAATGATGCGGGGCAGTTTCTTAAGCAGATGGCCGGGCAGAAGGCACGAGTGGACGCGGTGATTTTAGATCCGCCGCGTTCGGGGAGCGACGAGGAATTTTTGACTGCAGTGGTCGAGATATCTCCTGCGAAGATTCTTTATATTTCCTGTAATCCGCAAACACTTGCCCGTGACCTGAAGTTTCTTACGGGAAAGGGGTATCGGGCGCAGAAGGCCTGTGCCGTGGATATGTTTCCGCAGACGGCAGAGCACGTGGAAACCTGTGTTCTGTTAACAAAATCAAAACAGCAGATTCGGCCGGATGAACGGTTCATGAAAGAGGAACGGCGGTTTATCTGAGAGATGTGTCTGACACCGGATGATTTTTTCAATAGCGGTTTATTTTTGGCGTGAGAAAGAGTATAATACGTTTTGAGGTGGTTACGCACTGCAGAAGTATCGTAATATTTTCGTAACAATTTTATGATACAAGTCTAAAGACGGAGAACAGGAATGAAAGACGGCAGTATCTGACTGTTTTCCACTTTCGAAGGTTTACGCATACGCCCGGCAGGCCGGGCGTATGATTAACGAGATCATTTCGTATGAAATGATGAATAATTGAGGAGTTTGTCTATGTGTGGAATAGTCGGTTATACAGGACAGCGCCAGGCTGCGCCGATCCTGCTGGAAGGTTTGTCCAAGTTAGAGTACAGAGGCTATGATTCGGCGGGAATTGCCGTCAGGGATGGAAGCGGTGATATAGAGATTGTCAAGGCCAAGGGACGCCTGGCGGTTCTGTCAGAGAAGACGGACTGCGGCAGAGCGCTTGCCGGTACCTGCGGAATCGGTCACACCCGCTGGGCCACCCATGGTGAGCCGAGTGAGAATAATGCACACCCGCACTTAAGTGACGACGGTAATGTGGTGGGCGTACATAACGGCATTATAGAGAATTACCATGAGCTCAGGGAGAAGCTGCTCCACAACGGCTATCATTTTTATTCTGACACGGACACTGAGGTCGCAGTCAAGCTGATCGACTATTATTATAAAAAATATCTGGGAACGCCGGTGGACGCGATCAATCATGCCATGGTTCGTATCCGGGGCTCTTACGCGATGGCGATCATGTTCAGAGAGTATCCGGGAGAGGTCTTTGCGGCGCGGAAGGACTGCCCCATGATTCTGGGAGCCGCCGATGGAGAGTGCTACCTGGCCTCGGACGCGACGGCAATCTTAAAATACACCAGATCCGTGTATTATATCGGCGATCTGGAAATCGGCCGTTTAAAAGACGGAGCGGTGACTTTTTATAACCTGGACGGCGATGAAATCGAAAAAGAAAAAACGGAAATCCTCTGGGATGAGGAAGCCGCTGAGAAAGCAGGCTATGAGCATTTCATGATGAAGGAAATCCATGAGCAGCCAAGAGCAATCACGGACACACTGGGCTGTGTGCTGGAAGGCGATTCTCTGAACCTGGAGGGTGTTGGTCTGACTGATGAGACGCTGAAAGAAATTTCGGATATCTGCATCGTGGCCTGCGGTTCCGCTTATCATGTGGGCGTTGTGGGACAGTATGTGATTGAGGATCTGGCAAGGGTGCCGGTGCGTGTGGAGCTGGCAAGCGAATTTCGCTACCGGAAGCCTCTCCTGAAGGAAAAAGAGCTTGTGGTAATTATCAGCCAGTCCGGGGAAACGGCGGATTCTCTTGCGGCGCTCAGAGAAGCTAAAAGCATGGGAGCTAAGACCTTCGCCATTGTCAATGTGGTTGGCAGCTCCATTGCCAGAGAAGCGGATCATGTTTTCTACACCATGGCGGGGCCGGAAATCGCGGTTGCGACCACGAAGGCATACAGCGCGCAGCTGATTGCGGTATACTGCCTGGCGGCGCAGATGGCAAAGGCACGGTTGCAGATCAGTGAGGAATACTACAAAGAGCTGGTGAAGGAGATGACGCTTCTTCCCGGTAAGATCAATAAAATCCTGGAGGATACGGGACGGCTGCAGTGGCTTGCCGCCAGACAGGCCAATGTGAAAGATGCCTTCTTCATCGGCAGAGGAATCGATTACGCGATCAGCCTGGAGGGCAGCCTGAAAATGAAGGAGATCAGTTATATCCATTCGGAGGCTTATGCGGCAGGGGAGTTAAAGCACGGTACCATCAGCCTGATCGAGAATGGAACGTTAGTGATCAGCGTGATCACACAGAGCAGTCTTTATGAAAAAATTGTCAGCAACATGGTGGAGTGCAAGAGCCGCGGCGCACAGCTGTTTGGTCTGACCACCTATGGTAATTATAATGTCGAGGATACCGCTGATTTTGTGATTTACGTGCCGAAAACGGATGAGCATTTCGCGGCCAGCCTGGCGGTGGTTCCACTGCAGCTTTTGGCCTATTATGTCAGTCTGTCCAAAGGGCTGGACGTGGATAAACCGAGAAATCTCGCCAAGAGCGTGACGGTGGAATAACGATAGAGGAACTTGGAGTACAGGCATTATGCTGGATATGACCAGAGGCAAAATTTTTGCACCTCTTTTCAAATTTACGCTTCCCCTGGTGCTGGGCAATTTATTTCAGCTGACCTATAACGCGGCGGATTCTGTGATCGTGGGGAGATTTGTGGGAGAAAGCGCCCTGGCTGCGGTCGGGACGGCCACGCCGCTTATGAACATCGGGATTTTACTCTTAAACGGGATGTGCATGGGCGCCAGTGTGCTGGCGAGTGCGGATTTCGGAGCGGGAAATGAGAAGCTCTTGAAAAGACAGCTGAGCACCACTGTGATCGCCGGGATGGTATTTTCTCTGGTTTTCAGTATCTGTATGATCCTGTCGGCCGGTCTGGTTTTGAGACTGATTCAGACCCCGGAGGAGGTCCTTCCCATGGCGCGTTTATATCTTCGGATTGTATACGCGGGGCTGATTTTTACTTTTATTTACAATTTCCTGGCCAATACGCTGCGGGCGCTGGGCGATTCTAAGACATCGCTGTATTTTCTGATTGCCAGCTCCCTCATCAACATTGTCAGCGACCTCTTTTTCGTGGCAGTGCTGCATTGGGAGGTCATGGGCTGCGCGGTGGCAACCGTTTTAAGCCAGATGCTCTGCTGCGTGTTCTGTCTGATTTATATCCGCAAAAAGGTGCCGATTCTTAACTTCGGACGGGAGTGGTTGATCTTCGATAAAACCCTGATCGGGAAGACTGCCAGCTTCGGTTCCACCAGCGCCATGCAGCAGGTTTGTCTCCAGGTCGGCAAGCTGATTATTCAGACGATGGTCAATACCCAGGGTGTGAGCGTGATCGCTGCCTTTACCGCAGTGAACCGTGTGGACGATTTTGCCTATACGCCTCAGCAGAATATCGGCCATGCCATGACAACCTTCATTGCGCAGAATGAGGGCGCGGGAGAGGATAGGCGCGTACAGAAGGGCTTTCGGGCCGGCCTTATCATTGAAGTGATTTATTCGGTTTGCCTGTGTGCTGTGATTTTTATGCTGGCGCCGCAGATCATGAGTCTGTTCGCACAGGACGGCGACAGCCAGGTCATGACGCTGGGAACCTCTTATCTGAAGCTGATCGCGTTTATGTATATTCTGCCGGGATTTACCAACGGCATCCAGGGCTTTTTCAGGGGCATTGGAGATATGAAGGTGACGCTGTACAGTACCTTCATGAATATGCTGGGCAGGTGCGTTGTGCTTTATGCCATGCTGATGGTACTGCATATGCCCTTTGTCAGTCTGGCCTGGGCCAATATGGCGGGCTGGATTCTGATGCTTTTGTTTGAGGTTCCGCTTCTGGTCAGACAGCTAAGGCGTTTTCGGACGGCTTGAATACAGGAAAAAGGAGGAGAGATGTGATGAATCGAAAGAGAAAAAATTCTGCGGAAGGCGGCAAAAAGAAGATACTTACGCCGGTGAATATTCTGATATTGATTTTACAGATCATCTTCGTTGTGGCACTGGTGCAGATATTGAGGATTATGTTTGGATATATGAATGCGGACTCTTCCTATGATGAACTGACGGGCGCCATGAAGGAAGTGACCATCACGATTTTTCCTGATGAAACAGATACTGATGATGGAACAGACACCATAATTGCCTCCGCAGGGGATGAAGAGACAGAGGAGGTTGAGGTAGCAGCTTCTTATACTTACAGCATTACTGTTCCGGACTTTGACTATCTTTCCTCTGTCAATGATGATGTGATCGGCTGGATTCAGATTCCCGGTACTGCGGTCAACTATCCGATTGTACAGGGAACGGATAATGATTATTATCTGACGCATTTATATACAGGGGAGACCAACTCCAGCGGCGCCATTTTCCTGGATTCAGGGACGACGCTCGGACTCGAAGACAAAAACGCTATTATTTTCGGCCATAATATGAAAAATGGTTCCATGTTTGCTTCCCTGAACAGCTACGCGAGTTCTAGCTATTATTCGCTGCATCCCTATATTGTGGTGACGGATCTGAGCGGCACAAGATATATCTATGATATTTTTTCTGTCTATTATCTGGATTCTACGAGTGAGGCGAGTTCGTCGGTTTACCTGCACGGCTTTGGCGCGGATGAAAATTTCGCGGCGTATCTGGAAACGGTGCAGGGAATGTCGATTTACAGCACCGG
>JAJPXG010000095.1 GCA_021205565.1 Lachnospiraceae bacterium
ATATTAAACATTCAGAATTTTAAAATAATTATGAATTTGCGAAAGACGAACTTTCATAAATACCGATAAATTTGAAAATTATGAAGGCTCATGTTGCGAAAACGCGAAAGCCGTGTTACAATGAGCAGGAAAATATATAAATTGCGGAGGTGCGCGGCATGAAGCTGAAAAGAGAAACTTATCTGAAACAGATACGGCCATATTACGAAACAGATCTGATTAAGGTGATTACCGGAGTACGTCGCTGCGGCAAGTCTTTTTTGCTGGATTCCATCCGGGATGAACTGATTGAAATGGGTGTGGATGGCGCACATATCATTTACATTAATTTTGAAGATATGGATTATGGATATCTTCAGACTGCGTCGGATCTGAATGAAGAAATAAAGACGCGAATCCGGGACGATAAGAAATATTATATTTTTCTGGATGAAATACAGCAGGTAGAACATTTTGAAAAAGCGTTGGCATCTTTTCGGGCCACATTAAATGTCTCTTTGTTCGTGACCGGGAGCAATTCCACGCTTTTGTCGGGCGAGCTTGCCACACTGCTTACGGGCAGGACAGTCGAGTTTGAAATCCTGCCGTTTTCCTTTTCAGAGATGGCAGAATTTTATCAGTTAAATAACCGGCCCTTTTCTGACGACCTGATTTATGAATATATCAAGTGGGGTGGTTTCCCGCTGCGCTTTGATTTCCCGGATGAGGCTTCGGTTTCACGCTATCTCTCCAACCTGTACGACAGCATTATTAACCGTGATATTGTTTCAAAAAAATCACGTATGGACAGGAAAGCGTTTCGGGATATTTCACTGTATATTCTGGCAAACGCGGGAAAAGAATTTTCTGCGGAAAATGTTGTGAAATACTACAAAGCGGGCACTGGAAAGGATCTGTCCGAGCGAAGCATATACGGTTATCTGGGTAAAATGAAAAAGGCGTACCTGATTCACGGAGTCAGTAAATATAATCTTACCGGCAGAGCGGCACTTGGCAACCGGGAAAAATATTACGCCATTGATATGGGCTTTCGCACCATTCATACCAATACAATCAATTACGAGGATACCTTTTTCCTGGAGAATATTGTTTACAATGAACTATTGACGCAGGGCTTTCAGGTGTTTACCGGAAAAACTTATAAGTCGGAGGTTGACTTTGTGGCAATCAAAGACGGCAAAAAATGCTTTATTCAGGTTTCCTATTTATTGGCTGGGGAGGGAACAATTGAGAGAGAGTTTGGAGCTTTTTCTCCGATTACAGACGCTTCGCCAAAGTATGTGCTTTCCCTGGATCGGCTTGATATGAGCCGCAATGGGATCGCGCATATGAATATTGTGGATTTTCTGCTGCATCGCAGTCAGCTGGCGCTGACGTGAGCAATATTATGCGATTGTGCACAGCTCTGTCTTTCTGGTCGTCAATTTAGGGTTACTGCTTAAGTGGGGCAGAGGATAAATCTGATTGCCGCCTTTTAGAAAACGTGCTATAGTCAGAGGCAGGAAAGGGGAAGGAATGAATCACGATGGCAAATCTTTCAATAGAGGAAATACTTTATCAGGTGCAGATACTGTGCCGGGAACATCAGGTGGAACACCTGTATCTGTTCGGGTCGCGGGCGGACGGCACAGCGACGGAGACCAGCGATATTGACATCATTATCAAGGGTGGAAGGGATATTTCAGGTTTGAAAGAAGAGATCGACGGGATTCCGACGTTGAAAAAAATCGATATTTTCGAGTACGATCATTGCGGAAATGAATATCTGAAGGAGGACATGGACCGGTATGGACGTAAGATTTATTAACCGTTATCACAGCTTTTGCGCCAGCCTGTCTGCGCTTGAAAAGGCAAAGGGCAGAGACCCGGAGGATGAATTTGTGCTAAGCGGCACAGTGCAGAAATTTGCGCTGACCTTTGATATCTCCTGGAAGGTGATGAAGGATATCATTGTGAGGTACCATAAAATACAGAGCTTTGCCGCAGGTTCTCCCAGAGAAACGCTGAGGACGGCATATAGTGTCGGCCTGATTGCGGATGATGCCTGGATGGAAATGCTGAATTTGAGAAATGAGCTTTCCCATGATTACGACGGGAGTCTGGCGAGGGAGAGCTTTGAGGTGATTACGGGGGAATATATTCCACTGTTTCAGCAGTTTTGCGAGGAAGCGGGGAAATTTGTGGAGCAGGAGTGAATATCCTGCTCCTTTTCAGATGTTTAATGTCTGCGCAGGCTGAAAGTCCCCGGAGGCCACATACTCCAGGATACTCTTTTTTAACTGCCGGGAGGCCGGGTCCTCTCTTGTCAGGTCGAACCCGCAGAATAAAATATCGGCATTGCCTATCCGGGCCTCAAAGAGGGGCGAGCGGCGGGTGTTGTCGTAAAAGTTTGGCACGGGCTCCACGATGGGGGTGAAATTCTCCGGGAAGGAGCTGGTGTCCATATCTTTGGAATGAATGACCGGTTCACGCCACTGGAAGTCCGTGTAGTGCTCCGTGGGAAAGGCGCGAAAGACCGGGTGAGTGTGGTC
Organism: Lachnospiraceae bacterium; assembly: GCA_021205565.1. Lineage (GTDB taxonomy): Bacteria > Bacillota > Clostridia > Lachnospirales > Lachnospiraceae > RGIG6307. The sequence goes on from JAJPXG010000095.1 coordinate 2,532, forward strand.
GATGATCATGCCACAGGTCTTTTTGGACGGGAAAAAGGCCGGGGACCAGAAAACGGGCTCGAAGCTGCCGTCGATGGCGTCCGTAAGGCCGTCCGCGGTGACGATGGCTTTGCCGCCGTCGGCAATGATCTGCTGCAGTTCAGGGGAATCGGCACGCAGAATGGGGACAGGACATTCGGGGCAGGAGGCATCCGCGAGATTCTCCATGACATAAAGGTTCCAGGTGTTGGTGTGGCCGCTTACGGTGACGGACACCTTCAGGA
>JAJPXG010000107.1 GCA_021205565.1 Lachnospiraceae bacterium
GAGTGCTGTGAGTGCGGGTGTTGTTCCTACATCTGCCCGGCCGGACGGCCTCTGACTCAGGTGATGAAACAGGCCAGGAAAGACACGTTGGCATTGAAACGGCAGAAAGGGGGCAAATAAAATGGCATATCATGTTTCCACTTCGCCCCATGTGCGGGATGCGAAAACAACCAGGCAGCTGATGACGGACGTGCTTATCGCGCTGCTTCCTGCAGCTGTTGCCGGGGCGGTCTGGTTTGGCTGGCACGCACTTTTGCTGGAGATTGTCTGCGTGGCGGCGGCTGTGGCCTTTGAATACATATTTCAGAAATGCATGAAAAAAGAAATCACGGCCTTTGACGGCAGCGCGGCGGTGACGGGCCTGCTGCTGGCCATGAATCTGCCCTCGCAGTTCCCGGTCTGGAAAGCGCTGCTGGGCGCGGCATTTGCGATTATCGTGGTGAAGCAGCTTTACGGTGGCCTGGGACAGAATTTCATGAACCCGGCGCTGGGCGGCAGGGTTTTCTTAAGCATTTCCTTTGCCGCGTCCATGACGAATATTTCGATGGCGAGCTCAAGCCTCGCGGCGGCGAAAATCAGTGAGACCCTTTCATCCGCTACACCTCTGGCGCTGGCTGAAGAGGGAATCATTTCCTTAAAAGACGTATTCTTCGGGACGACGCTCGGTGTGATCGGCGAGACCAGCGCTTTCCTTTTGCTTTTGGGCGGTATTTACCTGCTGGTGAGGAGGGTTATTCAAATCCATATTCCGCTCGCGTATCTGGGCAGCTTCCTGATCATGATGATTATATTTAGTCCGAACCATTTTGACGTGCAGTATCTGGCGGGGCAGTTATGCAGCGGCGGTTTGCTGCTGGGCGCGTTTTTTATGGCGACGGATTATGTGACGAGCCCCATCACGGAGAAGGGAAAAGTGGTATTTGGCGTGCTGCTGGGCGTGCTGACTGCGATTTTCAGGCTGTACGGCAGCTCCGCGGAGGGGGTGTCCTACGCGATTATTATCGGCAACCTGCTGGTGCCTTTAATTGAAAAGGTGACCCGGCCGGTAGCGTTCGGAAGGGAGGGCAGAAAGCATGGCAAAAAAGAGTGAGGCTTTGTTTGCGCCGGCCCTGTCCTTATTTCTGATCACGCTGATTTCGGGGCTTTTGCTGGGTGCGGTGTATGTGGTGACGAAGGAGCCGATCGAGCTGCGCGAGCAGCAGGAGAAGGCGGAAGCGTACCAGGCGGTGTGTGCGAACGCGGTGAGCTTTCAGGAGACGGATGAAATTACCACGTTGTTAGGAGAGCAGGAGCAGATTTTCGAAGAAGCAGGGCTTACGAAGGTGGAAATCACTGAGTGCATGGCAGCCCTCAACGCTGACGGCACGGTCATCGGTTATGTTATGACAAGCGTGTCACATGCCGGCTACGGCGGCGATATCGAGATCGCGCTGGGAATGAATACGGAAGGCAGTGTGACGGGGCTGGAGTTTCTTTCCATTGAGGAGACGGCTGGCCTGGGCATGAACGCGCAGAAGTCGGAGTTTAAGGACCAGTATCTGGGGAAGCTTGTGGACGCTTTCACCGTGGTGAAGGGTGAGAGCAGCACGGATGAGGAAATCGTGGCAGTCAGCAGCGCGACGATCACCAGCAGGGCGGTCACGTCGGCCGTCAATGCCGGGCTTGCCTTTGTGCGGGCGCTGCAGGAGGTGTCGGAATGAAAACGAAAGGGTGTACGGAACGGTTATATAACGGACTGATTAAGGAAAATCCGACGTTCGTCCTGATGCTGGGCATGTGTCCCACCATGGCGGTGACATCCTCTGCAATCAATGCGCTGGGGATGGGGCTGACGACCACGGTTGTGCTGGTGATGTCCAATTTCGTGATTTCCGCTATGCGTAAAATGATCCCGGACAAGGTCAGAATTCCGGCTTATATTGTGATTGTGGCGACTCTGGTGACGATTGTACAGCTCTTATTGAAGGCATATATACCGTCGTTGGATTCGGCGCTTGGTATTTATATCCCGCTGATTGTGGTGAACTGCATCATCCTGGGGCGCGCGGAAAGCTATGCCTCCAAAAATCCGCCGCTTCTGTCGGCGTTTGACGGCCTGGGGATGGGGCTTGGCTTCACGCTGGGTCTGACCAGTATCGGGATTTTCAGAGAGCTTTTAGGCAGCGGCACGCTGTTTGATACGGTGCAGGTGATCCCGGAGGATTTTACAATCAGCCTCTTTGTAATGGCGCCGGGCGCGTTTTTTGTGCTGGCGTTCCTGATCGCGGCGCAGAACGCGTATCGGAACCGCAAGGCCGCGAAGGCGGCCGCGGCCGGGGAGACGGGCGCTTACAGTACAGCGGCAGGTAATGGGGAGCTGGCCTGCGGCGGGAACTGTGCGTCCTGTTTTGGTGCGGTGTGTGCAGAAAACCGCGGGAAATTGGCAGAGAAACAGGCTGCGGTATCTGCAAACTCCGCGGAGCCGAAAGGAGGGACGAAGGCATGAAGGAAATGTTACAGATCGTCCTCGCGGCGGCTTTGGTGGAAAATGTGGTATTGAGCCAGTTCCTGGGTCTGTGTCCGTTCCTCGGTGTGAGCAAAAAGGTAAAGACGGCGGCCAGCATGGGCGCGGCGGTGATTTTGGTCATCACGGTGTCCTCGGCGGTGACCAGCCTGATTTATCAGTACATTCTGGCGGCGAACGGCCTGGAGTTCTTGGAGACCATCGTCTTTATTCTGGTAATCGCGGCGCTGGTGCAGCTGGTGGAAATGTTCTTAAAAAAATCCAGTCCGGCGCTGTATCAGGCGCTTGGCGTCTACCTGCCCCTGATCACCACCAATTGTGCGGTGCTGGGCGTGGCGCTGACCAATGTGCAGGAAAATTATAATGTGCTTTACAGTACCTTAAACGGGTTTGGCACGGCAATAGGCTTCACGGTGGCCATTGTGATTATGGCGGGTATTCGGGAGAAGCTGGAGGACTGCGACGTGCCGAAGGCCTTTCAGGGGACGCCGATTGTACTGATTACAGCGGGGCTGATGGCCATGGCGTTTATCGGGTTTTCGGGGCTGTTTTAGAGGAGGAACCCTGTTTGCATAAGCCCTGTGCGGTGAGGCTTCGTGCCAGGAACAGGCTAAAACAGGATTGCAGGAAGCTTATGGATAGGATCGGGTGAATACGATGGATGTGACAACAATCATTCTGTCAGCGGTATTAGTGGGAGTCGTGGGTCTTTTAATCGGCCTGCTGCTTTGTCTGGCCGGGAAAAAATTCGCGGTGGAGGAAAATGAGACGGAGGCAGCTGTGCGCGCGGCTCTGCCCGGCAATAACTGCGGCGGCTGCGGCTACGCGGGCTGCGACGGCCTGGCAAAGGCAATCGCAGAGGGAACTGCGCCGGTGAACGCCTGCCCGGTGGGCGGCGCCGCTGTTGCAGATGAAATTGCGCGGATCATGGGCGTGGAGGCTGAGAAGGGTGAGCAGAAGGTTGCCTTTGTGGCCTGCGCCGGGGACTGCACTGTGACGCGCGTGAAATATGAATATTATGGGAAAGCGGACTGCAAAGCCGCCGCGGTGGCGCCGGGCGGCGGCGACAAGCTCTGCGCCTACGGCTGCCTGGGACTAGGCAGCTGCGTCAAAGCCTGCCCCTTTGACGCCATTCATGTGGTGCAGGGCGTCGCGGTGGTGGACGAGGACAAGTGCAGGGCCTGCGGCAAGTGCGTGGCTGCCTGCCCGAAGCATTTGATTTCCCTGGTGCCGAAGGACGCGCCCGTCAGAGTGCGCTGTTCCTCTCATGACATGGCGCGGACAGTCATGGCGGCCTGCGATTTGGGCTGCAGAGGCTGTACACTTTGTACAAGAGTCTGTCCAAACGGCGCGGCGAAGATGGACAACGGTCTGGCGGTGATCGATTACAGCCTGTGCACAGGCTGCGGCGCGTGCGTGGAAAAGTGCCCTGCGCATTCCATTCAGAGGAAGGCTGCGCAGGAGAGCTGATGGGAGGCAGGCTGAAACCGATCAGGAAAGTCGGAATGGAATCTCGCAGCAGAGGTGAAGGAAAAACGGAATCAGATCTAGGAAAAGAGCAGAGACCGATAGAACGAATTCTCTGTCCGCTGATTTCAGCGGCTTTGTTGCTGCTTCTGCTAATTGCAGTCCTGCAGGCTTGTCAGAGCAGCGGCACCGGTACTTCTGCCGACACAGAAATCACCGTCTACAAAACCGGCTATTGCTTTGACACAGTTATCACTCTGACGGCCTATACATCCCGGATGGAAAGTGAGACTGCCTCTCAGATTCTGGAGGACGCCCTGCTTTTATGTCAGGAGTATGAGGCGAAGTATCTGGACCGCTTTGGCGAGGAGAGTGAGATTGGTGCAATTAACGCCACACAGAGGCAGATTTTTTCTGAAAATATAGAGGCCGGCTATGAGATATCAGATGATGAAATAGTCGAATCACCGGAGGATCAAACAGAAAGCAATAATGATACGGATGATGAAGCGGTGCAGAAAAACGATAAAGAGCACAGCATTGAACTGAAAACCGGGACAGAAACGGGGTACACTTATGAAGTATCCGACATCTGCCGCGACCTGATCGAAGTCGGCCTGTATTACTACGAACTTTCCAACGGCTCCTTTGACCTGACCGTCACGCCCCTGTCCGACCTCTGGAATGTGACAGATGAGGATTTCACGGTTCCCACATCAGAGCAGGTAGCGGAGGCAAAGTCGCTCGTGGGCAGTGATCGCGTGACCCTGTCCGGCAATACCCTTACGCTTGGCGAGGGACAGCAGCTTAATTTCGGCGGCATTGCAAAAGGGTATATGTGCGAGGTCCTGCGGCAGTATTTTACAGAAAACGGACTTTCTCATGTGATTGTCAACCTGGGCGGCAATGTCTTTGTCATGGGCGGGGAGGAAGGCTATACGGTGGCTGTCGCAAATCCGCTCTCTGAGGATTATGCGGCTGCGGTTTTCATAAGTGACGGTTATGTGGTTACCTCCGGCATTTACGAGAGAGGGCAGGAGGTGGACGGCGTCTGGTATCACCACATTATTGACCCTGCTACGGGGTATCCTGTGGATACAGAGATTGTCAGCGCAACTGTGGTAATGGATATTTCCGATCATCCGGACAGCGCCGTTGCCTGGCACAGCGACGTACTTTCCACTATGTTTGTCCTGACGAAAACGCAGGAGGGCGCGTATGCTTTGTGGCAGCAGCTGAAAGCGGATGAGAAGTATGAGGAGCTTTCACAGGTAATCCTGGTGCTGGAGGATGGGACGGTGACAGTCTGGAATGAGAGCGATCAATAAAAGAAAATGTGACCGGGCTGTTTGATGGAAATCCGAATTTAAGCGTCCATAGTTATGGGTATAGGATGGTGCGTGGGTGACAGAGGTGATGTGGTATTGAAAATTGCAGGGAAAACAGATATTGCACTGTTTGTTTCAGTGGCCGCGGCCGGACTCATCTGCCTCCTGTTTCTGAAACAGACACAAAACATTTCAGAAAACACAGAAGCTCAATATGATGTCATAATCGAAGTTGCAGGGGAAGAAATCGTCCGTTTTCCGTTAAGTGAAAACACAACCTACAGCATCGACCAGGAGGACATGCACAATCTCATCGTCATCGAGGACGGCAGCGTATACATGTCCGAGGCCGACTGCCCCAGTCAGAACTGCGTCCGTCAGGGAAAAATCACGCAGGTGGGCGTGCCCATCGTCTGCCTGCCGCACCAGGTAATTGTGATGATCGTGGAGGGAACCCCATGAATATCCGCCGACTTTCATTAAACGGCCTGCTGCTTGCGCTGGCCTTTGTATTCAGCTATATTGAGTGGCTGCTCCCGGAGATTCTCCTGATACCCGGGGCGAAGCCGGGACTGGCCAACATTGTGATTGTGACGGCGCTTTACTGCGTGGGCGCGGGCGACGCGCTGCTGATTAACGTGGTCCGCATGATTCTGGTGGGTTTCACCTTCGGCAATCTGACGGCCCTGCTCTTTGGCCTGGCCGGGGGCCTGTTCAGTTTTGGCGTCATGGTTTTGCTGAAAAAAACGAAGCGATTCGGGATCGCGGGCGTCAGCATTGCCGGGGGCGTGTGCCACAATCTGGGCCAGCTGGCGGCAGCGGTGATCGTGATGCAAACGACAGCGGTCCTTTATTATCTGCCGTATCTGATTTTGCTGGGCGCGGCGGCAGGTCTTATCGTGGGCCTGATTTCCGGCCTGTGCGTGCGTGCGCTCACCGCACACGGAAATGCAAATGCTGACGGTCGCTGAGGAAAGTGGCCGGAAAAACTCTTATTTTGGATAAAATACCGACCAGGGAAAAAGGAACCTTGTAACTTGCCGGAGCGCATTGTATAATCATACGTGCATACCTGCAGGACGTACCCTGCATAAACGGGAAGGGCATGGCTTCAAAAGAGACGCATAATGGTTGTACATGTTCGGTGCAAAATGATATAATGAGCGCAAGCGAGCCCGAGGGAGTGTGCTCACTCGCGGCGGCGCTAGACGTCCGGGGGACGTCTGTTCAGCGCGGACCGTAGTGAAACGAAGAACGGCGAATTGGATCATGAGCGTCCTTTGCTCATGATATAAAAACGCAAAGGAAGTCTGAAATGAAATCAGCAACATCTCAGTGCTATGAAAAACTGCAGCAAATGCAGAAAAAAGCCAACCTTAGAATCGGGGAGTGGCTTCAGGAAAAGGATGTCTTTCTCACTGCCATTCTGGCGGGCCTGCTGGCGCACGGTTACATGCTGACCAACAAGCTGCCCAACATTGACGACTACATTTCCATGTTTCACTACGGGCTCGGCTATACGTTGGGGCGGTGGCTGCTGGCACTGATGGGCAATTTCATGTTCCGCATCGACGGATTGTACAGCACGCCGCTTCTAAACGGCGCCATTTTTATTATCCTGCTGGGCGTCAGTATTACTGTTTTTTTGAAGCCCTTCCGTTTTAAAAGCCGGTGGATTAAGCGCGTTTTTGCAGCGGTATTTGTATCCTTTCCCACAGTGACCTGCACCATGGGCTTTATGTTCACTGTACCCTTTTACGCGCTGGCGATTCTGTTCATGGCCGCTGCATACCATGTCCTGATCAATTACAGATATGGCTTTTTATTTTCCGTTCTGATGATCTGCTGCTCGCTGGGGATTTACCAGGCGTACTGGGGACTGCTGGCAGGCTTTCTGCTGCTTTACCTGATTACACTGTGCATGGATGAGGATACGGATGTCAGGAACCTTACTGCCGTTTCTCTCAAAAGCCTGTGCAGCCTGTTCTTTGGCGTCCTCTTATATCTGGGCGTCAACCAGGTCATGCTGAAAATACAGAATGTAGAAATGTCCACCTACCAGGGCATGAGCCAGATGGGGCAGATCAGCCTCTCGCAGATTCCGTCGATTTTAAGGAATGCTTACGGATACTTCTTTAAACTGACGACGGAAAACTATCTGGATGTCAATTCCTATGGCATTATCCGCGCCGTAATTGCGGCGGGCTATATCCTGACGATTGTTTTCTTTATCATCGCCTGTGTACAGAACCGCAGGCATATTTTTAAAACCATTGCCATGGCAGTCTTTACCCTGATTTTCCCGCTGGCGGTTAATTCCATCTATATCATGAGCAACGACGCGTCAAATGTCCACACAATGATGTGCTATTCAGTGGTGCTGGTGTTTCTGCTGCCTTTTGTTTTTTTAAACTGTGTGACAGGTGAGAGCCTGAAAGCGCTTTTGACCGGTGCGGTCCGGTACGCTTATCTGCTGTCGCTTCTGGTGGTTCTTCTTTTCTATGTGCGCCTGGCCAATCTTTATTATCTGAATCTGGAGCTGGCCAACAGCGAAATATATACCTTTATGGAGACGCTCAACACGCGCATCCAGAGTACAGAGGGCTACAGTGAGGACAAAACCGTGCTGTTTTACGGCAGCTATGATGATGTGGTGAACCGTAATATCTGGGAGGTCCGTATGGTCAGCAATATGACCGGCACGATTGACGTAGCGAACGCCATCAACTCTCCGCTGATCCGTCAGAATATTTTCAGCTTTTATCTGGGCGTCACTTTAAATGAGACGGACGGCGCCGATATCATCGCGGCGTACCAGGATGTTCTGGATAATATGCCGTCCTACCCGGACGACGGCTCCATCGTGATTCTGGACGATGTGATTGTCATCAAGCTGGGCGAACCGTAAAATAAGAAGCAGGCGTGAAATGGATTATGCAGCTTTCGGCGTTCTCCTGTGCAGGAAATTCATGCAAATGCGCTTGACGGCTTTGCAGAAGGCGAGTATGCAGGCCGCACAGATCAGACTTAAGAGGATATTCACAGGTGTTACCTCGCTTTCTATTATTTTCATAAGGTTAGGCATAACTAACTTCATGAACAGACTATATCATAACAGCAGGAGAAAAGCAAGGGGATTTTTGTATTTCCATAAGACTTTCGCTTTTGCAAGCCCGCCTTGTATGCAACAAATCATTGACGGGTTTTTCATTTAATGCTACACTGAAAACAATCAGCGATTGCGCTGCAATCGACCTTTATACAGGAATGTCCGGGTCGGCGGACATGTTCCTTTTACTTCAAAGACTTCCACTTGAGAGAGGATACAGACATGAGCGAATTCAGAATGGGAACCAAATGTGTACAGGCCGGATATAAACCCGGCAACGGCGAGCCGCGCCAGATTCCGATTATCCAGTCCACCACCTTTAAATACGACACCAGCGAGGATATGGGCAAGCTGTTTGACTTGGAGGCGAGCGGCTATTTTTATACGCGCTTACAGAACCCCACCAACGATATGGTGGCGGCCAAGATTGCGGCGATGGAGGGCGGCACGGCGGGGATGCTCACCAGCTCCGGCCAGGCGGCCAACTTCTTTGCGCTGTTCAATATCTGCCAGTGCGGGGATCATATTGTGTCCTCCTCCAGCATTTATGGAGGCACGTTTAATCTGATCAGCGTCACCATGGCAAAGATGGGAATCACCGCCACCTTTGTTTCTCCCGACGCGACCGAGGAGGAGTTAAACGCGGCGTTTCAGCCCAATACGAAGGCCATGTTCGGCGAGACCATCGCCAACCCGGCGCTGACTGTTCTGGATATCGAGCTTTTTGCAAAAGTGGCACACGAGCACGGCGTGCCGCTGATTATTGACAATACCTTCCCCACCCCGGTGAACTGCAGACCGATCGAGTGGGGCGCGGACATCGTCACCCATTCCACCACCAAATACATGGACGGCCACGGGGCGGCCGTGGGCGGCGCCATCGTCGACAGCGGCAATTTCGACTGGATGGCCCATGCGGACAAATATCCGGGGCTGTGTACGCCGGACGACAGCTACCACGGCATCACTTACGCGGAGAAATTCGGTAAGGAGGGCGCGTTCATCACCAAATGCACCGCTCAGCTGATGCGCGACTTTGGCTCCATCCAGTCTCCGCAGAATGCCTTTTATCTGAATCTGGGGCTGGAATCGCTGCATGTGCGCATGCCGCGTCATGTGGAGAATGCCCAGGCGGTGGCGGAGTTCCTTTATAACCATCCGAAGGTCGCCTATGTCAATTATTCCGGCCTTCCAACCGATAAATATTACGCCCGCGCGCAGAAGTATCTGCCGAATGGCGGCTGCGGTGTCGTGTCCTTCGGCTTAAAGGGCGGCGGCGAGGCGGCTTCCATTTTCATGAAGAACTTAAAGCTGGGCGCTATCGAGACTCATGTGGCGGATGCCCGCACCTGCTGTTTAAACCCTGCCACCTCCACGCATCGCCAGATGAACGAGGAGCAGCTGCGTGAAGCGGGTGTGCCCGCGGAGCTGATCCGTATCAGCTTAGGACTTGAGGATAAGGATGACCTGATTGAGGATATTGCGGCGGCGCTGGAAGCTATTTAGGAAAGTTTCACTTTTTTTCATATATAATTTATTGAGAAAGTTTGAAGTTTGGACTAAGTTAGTGTAAAAGCGTCGTCAATAGCCAGTCTCTCAGCCGCCGGCTTTTACAGTATTCTCTAAAACAAATATCATTTTCTACAGCGAGGTGTTATATTATGAGATTAAGAGATCGGTTTGCCCATTTTATGTACGGGCGCTACGGAACGGACCGTCTGAATCAGTTTCTGAGCATTGTGGTGATAGTCTGCCTGGTGCTGTCCTTCCTGTTCGGGCAGATATTTTATTATCTTGGCCTGATCTGCCTGATTCTGGAGCTGTTCCGTACATTTTCCAAAAATACCACGAAGCGGTACGCGGAGAATCAGAAATATCTGCAGATGGAGGCGACAGTCAAAAACAAATTCGGCGGTTTTAAACGCACGGCTTCCCAGAGTAAGGATTATCATATCTATAAGTGTCCGAGCTGCGGGCAGAAAATCCGTGTTCCCAGGGGAAAGGGCAAGATCGTGATCACCTGCCGCAAATGTGGTACGGAATTTACAAAGCGCAGCTGAGGTGACGGACAATGTTTGGATATGTGATCGTCAATAAGGCTGAGATGAAATATAAGGAATTTGACGTCTACCATTCCTACTACTGCGGACTGTGCCATACATTGAAAAAAAATTACGGCAGAACCGGCCAGATCTCGTTAAGCTATGATATGACCTTCGTGCTGATGCTTTTATCCTCGCTCTACGAGCCGGAGGAGACGACTGCGTATCGCAGATGTCTGCCTCATCCGGTGAACAGGCATGTTGCCGTGACCAGCGAGGTGACGGAGTATGTGGCGGACATGAATATACTGCTCACTTATTTAAAGGGACAGGACGACTGGAAGGATGAGAAAAAGATAAGCGGCCTTGCCATGGAGAAATTCCTGGGCAGGGGCGAGCACAGGATCAATGAAAAGTACCGCAAAAAGGTGGATACGATCCTGAAGCTGATGCGTCGGATTGCAGCGGAAGAGAAAAACTCTCAGACGGATATCGATACCATGGCCGGCCTGTTTGGCTCCGTGATGGCTGAGATTGTGGCCATGAAGGATGATGAGTGGGAGGAGACTCTGCGCTGTCTGGGTTATTATCTGGGCAAATTTATTTATCTGCTGGACGCCTATGAGGATATTGAAGAGGATATCAAAAAGAATAATTATAATCCGCTGAAGGATCGTTATCAGAGTCCGGAATTTGAGGATGACATCCATACCATTCTCACGATGATGATCGCGGAATGCTGCAAGGCGTTCGAGCAGCTGCCGATCATTGAGCATGTGGATATCCTGCGGAATATTTTGTATTCCGGGGTGTGGTGCAGGTACCAGATCGTGAGGGAAAAGCGGGAGAAGGAAAAAGAGCATGAGTGATCCGTACAGCGTTCTGGGAGTCAGCAGAAACGCAAGCGACGAGGAAATCAAAAAAGCATATAAAACACTGAGCAGAAAATACCACCCGGACGCCAACATCAATAACCCCAATAAGGCACAGGCGGAGGAGAAATTCAAGGATATCCAGGCGGCTTACCAGCAGATTATGAAGGAGAGAACCGAGGGGTATCAGGGAGATTCCTCTTCTTACGGTTCGGGCAGCAGCTATGGCGGTGGCTACAGCGGCGGTTATGGAAACGGCTATGGCGGTTTCGGCGGTGGTTATGGCGGTTATGGGCGCCAGCAGCAGAACACCGGATACGAGGATGATCAGCACCTGCGCGCGGCGGGCAACTATATCCGCAGCGGATATTACAGGGAAGCGCGTACCGTCTTAGACGGCATGGCGGAAAGCGAGAGAAACGCCCGCTGGTACTATTACAGCGCGCTGTCTCACGCGGGTCTGGGCAATAATGTGAAGGCTTTGGAGCACGCGAAGCGGGCGCAGTCCTTAGAGCCGGGCAACCAGGATTATCGCTCCCTGGTTTCGCAGTTAGAGCACGGCGGCACCTGGTACACCCGCAGACAGACGGGTTATGGCTTCACACCGTCGGGCGGCGGCAGCGACATCTGTCTGAGACTTTGTATCGCCAACCTGGTCTGCAACCTCTGCTGCGGCGGAGGCGGTATGTGCTGCGGAAGCTCTGGCGGTATGGGCGGCATGGGTGGATACTACAGATAAAAGTGTTCTCAATAGACAATCATATGGACAGACTTGTCTGCACAGATGATTGGATATTAGAGAACCTGACCTGTATGAGCAAGCAGCCATTTTCCGAAGGAAAATGAGCGGATTGCGAATACAGGGTGCGATTGCGGGAGCACGCAGTGCGAAGCAGTCGACTTTTATGGAGATCATCAAATGAGGGGGACACTATGAACAGGGAGTTTGTGAATTATCAGAAAAAGCATGATTTTCTGCTTTGCCTGGATTCGGACGGGACAGTCATGAATACCATGGAAGCCAAGCATCAGAAGTGCTTTGGCCCCGCTTTTGTGGAGGAATGGGGACTTGAGCCGTACCGCAGCCGTGTGCTGGATCTCTGGAATAATATCAATCTTTACTCGGATCTGCGCGGCGTCAACCACTTTTATGGTCTGTACATTACGCTGGCTTATGTGAATGCCAACATTACGCCCGTGGGAGACTTAGAACCGCTGAGGCGCTGGATGGATTCCACAAAGCAGTATTCCAACGCGTCGCTGATCCGCTATATGGAAGACGACGATTCCCCTCTTTTAAAAAAGGTTCTTCACTGGTCGCAGAAGGCCAGTGAAATGATTCTCACGATGCCGATCTCGGAGCGCGGCCCCTTCGCAGGCGTGGCGGAGACCTTATCGTATGCTTCGGAGTTCTGCGATATTGTGGTTGTCTCCTCGGAAAATCCGGACGCGCTGTCCGAAGAGTGGGAACACTACGGACTGAGTTATTACACCTCGCTTGTCTTAAGCCAGAACGCAGGTTCCAAGGAATACTGCATCGCACAGTTCCTGGATATGGGATATGAAAAGGATAAAGTGCTGATGATCGGAGACGGTCTCGATGACCTGGAAGCAGCCCAGAATCAGGGAATTCTGTTTTATCCCATCACCATCCGCAGGGAGACGCAGTGCTGGGACCGCCTGCAGAATTATGCGCTGGACAGTTTCTTGGACGGCAATTATGCGGGCGATTATGCCGGGAAGCTGATTTATGAGATGCAGTCCGCCTTAAGCAGCGACTACGAGACGTAACCGATCGTGGACAGGAGCGTCTTAAGAGCGGCGGCTGTCACTTGACAATCGGAACAGATTTCCTTATTATAAGAAAAAAAGTACGGAAAAAGGAGGAGGGCATCATGCGCGGATCGGACGAGATGTTTTGGAATAACGATCTCAACCCATATGGAGTAGAATAGCAGACATATAGTATCTGTATGGGGAAAATAAGTCACAATGCTATATGTTTCTGCTGTTCTGCGCCTTCGTTTGAACATTTACTCAGACTTAGGAGGCAGATATGGGATATATCAACGCAGCAGAGGTGCTACCGGATGACTTGTTGAAAGAGATTCAGAGGTATGTGGACGGAAACCTTCTTTATATTCCGGAGTCAGACCGAAGGGTCTGGGGAACCGGAACGGATTCCAGGGATTATTTTAAGGAAAGAAACCGGGAGATTCTGGAAAAATACGAAGGCGGCAGTACACTGAAGGAGCTTTCAGAACGTTACGGACTGGCATACAGCACAGTCCGGAAAATTGTATATCTAAAACGTGGTTAAGGTGTCGAAAGTGGTTCACGGATTGTTCCGCGCTTCGCGTCTACGCTCCGCTCCGATTGGTGCCAAACGAGCGTCACTGGCGCTCGGCACCCCACAATCCTACAGGAAATTCGGAATTCATGGGGCCCCTACCCCACTACTTCCTCATTTCCTGGCGTGTCATAAAGTCTCACCTCCACTGACATGCAAGCATGTCATGGGGTCGGACTTTTGACACTTGAACCAAATGTAAGTCTTAAAAAGACCTCACATTCCGGTTTGGAATGTGAGGCCTTTTTATTGGAATTGACAGAGAATCTTCTATCCCGGACGTGGAATGCCCTGGGCGGAGTTGAGACCAATGTATATCAGTATCTGACCAGAACGCTTGACGGAGCGTTATATCTGGAGCTGCTGAAATCCGCTGAGGAGATCGACGACACCGACGGAATACAGTATAACTGTGAGCTGTGGGACTTCATTTATGACACGGATGGAAATAATATGACCTCTTTCGATATTCGGTTCTGCTTTGATGAGTATATGCCGCCAATAATGTTTCCTTTACCCTGAAAAAGGGAAAGTCTATCGGGATTGTCGGAGAGTCCGGCTGCAGAAAATCGACTCTGGCCATGACGTCCGGCTCACCGGCCTCTGCCCGGGGAGTAATCCGTGCAAAGGCTTCCTCGCCTTTGCCGTTTTGCCGTACCTCACGGGAGGATTGCATGTATTTGTTCATAGAAGTTCGTCCTTTCTGTGGTTTTACATTTGATTTTATGAAAAGATTTCGCTAAAATCAATTCCAAAACAGAAAGGAACTACGCGTATATGGAATGGAAAACGTACGCGTGAAAAAGGACAGGAAAATGATGGAGAAAAAAAGAATTGCCCTGGCGGGCTGCCGCGGTCATGTGGAAAAATTTGGGAATCTGATCAACAGCTTCCCGGAAAGTGAGACGGTTGCGGTCTGGGACAATGTGCCGGGCAGAGGGGAGAAGGTCGCCGAAAACCTGGGCTGTCAGTTTGAGCCGGATTTTGACAGACTGATGTCTGACTATGGCCTGGATGGCGTCGTGATTACCGCGGAAAACGCGCTGCATAAGGAAATGATCTTAAAAGCAGCGGAGCAAAAGGTTTCCACTTTTGTGGAAAAGCCCCTGTGTGTGAAGCCGGAAGAGGCATATGAGATTCAGAAAGCTGTGAAAGAGAGCGGCATTACTTTTTATATGACAGACCCCTTCGTCCGCAGAGGAACTTTAAAGCTGAAGGAGCTGATGGAGGCTGGAACGCTCGGCGAGATTACAGGAGCCACCTTCCGCCTGGGGTCGGACGCGGCGTTCTCGGGTCATGTGGATTTTCATTTTGAGCGCAACCAGGGCGGCATCATGGCGGACGTTGGCGGCCATATGATTCACAAGGCGCACTTTCTGTTCGGTAAACCGGAGAGTCTTTGCTCGGTTCTGCGGTATTATACGCCGCAGGCGCAGGAAAGCCATATGGAGGACGACGCGCACATCCTGTTAAAATATCCGGGGAATGTCCTGGTGAATCTGCAGTGCAGCTGGGTAGGCGCGGAAGGGTCCGGCGTGGAAGCTGTTTATGGCTCAAAGGGTTTTGCGCGCGTGGAGCCGAATGGCCGGGGCGAGGGCAATGAAAAGGTAATTTTGCAAACCGGGAGAGACCAGGCTGTCGTGTTTTCGGGCGATGATCTGCCGGCAAATCCGACGCAGCATATCCGCTATTTTGTGGAAATGCTTGCGTATGGGATTCCCAACGAGCAGGTGGGAGTCGATCCTTTGAGCAACAGCGGTGTCAGCCTGGACCATGCTGTGGAATACGTAGAAATGATTGACGCGATTTATCGAAGCAACGGGAAGGGATTTATTTCCTTGCCGTAAATGAAAAATGAATGCGCACGAATGCCGCAAGGTTCGTCTGACGGTTTTCGGGGGGGGGCGCATTCGCATTTATGACTTTGGGGGTCTTTGCTTCGCTCCTACGGGAGTAGCCCGCATGCTGTGCAGGTCGTTGCTGAACATGCGCCACCGGCGCTTAGCAACCCGTGTAGTATACCTTTTTGTCGCTTTAATTATGGTTAAGGTGTCAAAAGTGGTTCACGGATTGCTCCGCGCTTCGCGTCTACGCTCCGCTCCGGTCGGTGCCAAACGAGCGTCACTGGCGCTCGGCACCCCACAATCCTACAGGAAATTCGGAATTCATGGGGCCCCTACCCCACTACTTTCTCATTTCCTGGCGTGTCATAAAGTCTCTCCTCCACTGACATGCAAGCATGTCATGGAGTCGGACTTTTGACACTTGAACCAATTATGTTATTTCATGGATGTGATTTCAGAGAATAAGGAGAAAGGTCATGAAAGATTTTGTAACCGGAAGTGTAAAGGTAGGAAATACTGAGGTGCCTTATCGCTTCTATGCGGAAATTCCCTATGTGGAAAAGCCGAACGCGCCCACGCTGCAGGTGATGAATCTGTATGTGCCATAGGGTTTGGCGGGCGATGAAAAGGCGCCTGTTTTCATGTATCAGGAAACGGGCGGCATGGGAGAAGCGGCGGCGCCTGAGGTGGACAAGGTTCATCATAATATCATCGGCAGAGCGCTGTCTGAAGGCTATGTGGTGGCCTGTCCCGGCGCGAGAGGAAGAGAGACTGTCGTGGACGACGTCTATGTGGGACGCGGCGACCTGCCCATGAGTATTATTGATCTGAAGGCGGCTGTCCGGTGGCTCAGGCACCATAAGGATGAAATTCCTGCGGATACGGAGAAAATTTTCTTTGACGGTATGAGTTCCGGCGGCGGTATGGCGGCTCTGATGGGAGCGACCGGCAACAGCCCGAAATACGAACCTTATCTGGAGGAGATTGGCGCGGCAAAGGAGCGGGACGATGTGTTCTGCACCATCGTAAATTCCCCCATCACGGACTTTGCCCACATTGACCTGGCTTACGAGTGGTTGTTTTCCGCGGACCGGGTCAATGGCCTGTATGACGGAAATTTAAAAGATGCCACAGTGAGCCGCAGCATGGCGAAGGCGTTTGAGGAATATGTGAACCGGCTGCATCTTAAGGATCCTGAAAGCGGTGAGCCGATCGGCTTTACCGGCGCGGATACCTATTCGCCCTATCTTCTGAAAAAACTCAGCGAAGCGGCAACAAAGTATCTCTTTGAGATGACGGAGGAGGAACGACAGGCCTGGCTTGCGGATCCGTTTAATCAGCCGGTTTTAACCTGTGACGGCGCTAAGGCCGTGGTGACAGACCTGAAGGCGTATGTGAACTGGAACACCGGCCGCTGGATGAAATATCTGGGCTGCTATGACGGCTTCTTCACAAAACCGTCCAGGGAAAACGAGGCCTTCGGAGGACAGGACGGATCACTGGGACATTTCAGCCTGGCGATGGGGGAAATTCTGGCGGAGAGTGCCGATTACGCGAAGGAAGGAGAGGAGTGGCTTCTGGCCGCGCGGGAAAATGCCAAAGGTGAGTATCTGGTAAATCCGATGAATTTTATCGGGACAGACGAGGTTTCCACCGTCGCACCGCACTGGTATATGCGCTGCGGCTGCCACCACGAGACCACCGGCAATATTTTCCTGAATCTGGCTCTGAAGGTGATAAACTGCACGGACGCAGAAGTGAACTGGAGATATTCCTGGCCGATGAGGCACACCGGTATTTCGGATATCGAGCAGGATGAGGCGTTCGAGTATTTCAATCGGATCTGTAAATAAGAGATAAAAAAAGAGGCAGGCGGCGCTACGCTGTCTGCCTCTTTGGATCCGGGCATACAGCCCGGGAATATGTATTCTCAGCGAATATTGTCCTCGTGGAAGCAGATTTGGGAGAATGCTCGGGATATTTCAGGGAACCGACGCCGATGCCGGTGTCGATCAGCAGGGCTTTTTCTTTCCCGATCACCAGGTACTGCTGGAATCCTGCAGGGCGGCGACGGCGATTGCCATGCTGGTGTTTTATTTTACGGTTATCCGGCGGAAGTTTGATGTGGGGTAGAATGGAAAATAGTACAGATTTCAGGAATTACTGAAAAAGAAAAAATTTCATGTTACCTGCGCCGACAGCATCATAATATAAAAAAGAAAATGACAAACTTTAAAGAACTTGCTATAATAGACCGGATGAAATGTAAAAGGACGAAAGAAAATGGTGTTTCAATCTTTTTTAATCAAATACGGGGAGATCGGCGTCAAGGGCAAGAACCGCTACCGGTTCGAGGACGCGCTGATACAGCAGATCAAATATGCCCTGAAAAAATGTGAGGGGACGTTTGCCGTCACGAAAAATTCCGGGCGCATCTATGTGGAGGCGCAGACGCCTTTTGACTATGACGAGGTGGTGGAGCGTCTGGGGCGGGTGTTCGGCATCACCGCGATCTGTCCTGTCGTCCACATCGAGGACAACGGCGTGGAGGATCTGTGCCGGTCCGTGGAGGAATATATGCGCCGAGTTTACGGCGATGCGGAAAAGACCTTCAAGGTGCACGCCAGGAGGGCCAGAAAGGACTATCCCTTAAATTCCCAGGAGCTGGACGCGAAGCTGGGTGAAGTGATATTGGACGCGTTTCCGAATATGCGGGTGGACGTCCACAATCCGGAGATTACACTGAATATTGAGATCCGCGAGCGGATTTATCTCTACAGCCAGAGTATTCCGGGGGCGATGGGAATGCCGGTGGGCACCGGCGGCAAGGGGATGCTGCTATTATCCGGCGGGATTGATTCGCCGGTGGCGGGGTATATGATTGCGAAGCGCGGCGTGAAAATCGACGCGGTCTATTTTCACGCGCCGCCCTACACCAGCGAGCGGGCCTTGGAAAAGGTAGTGGACCTGGCAAAGGATGTTTCCCGCTACGCGGGGCCGGTCTACCTCTATGTGGTGAATTTCACGGATATTCAGTTATATATATATGAGAATTGTCCGCATGAGGAGCTGACCATTATTATGCGGCGCTACATGATGCGGATTGCGGAAGCCATTGCGAAGGAGACGGATTGCCTGGGTCTGATTACCGGCGAGAGCATCGGGCAGGTGGCGAGCCAGACCATGGCGTCGCTTCTGTGCACCAATGAAGTCTGCACCCTGCCGGTGTACCGGCCGTTAATTGCTTATGATAAGGAAGACATTGTAACTCTGGCCAAAAAGATCGGCACCTATGAGACCTCCATCCTGCCGTATGAGGACTGCTGTACGATCTTTGTAGCCAAGCATCCGGTGACGAAGCCTAATCTCGGCATCATCAAAAAGCATGAGCGCCATCTGGAGGACAGGATCGACGAGCTGGTGCAGACCGCGCTGGATACAAAGCGTCTGATTATCGCGGCGGAGGAGTAAAAACAAAGGCTCCGGGGGTTGCCTCGGGGCCTTTCAGTCATATGTACCTGAACAGTTTATTTTACGATGTAGGGCGCAAGCGCTTCCATCAGCTCGTCAATATCCTCGTCTGCGTGAATGTTCAGAGTAATGCTTCTGGACAGGTCCAGACTGAAGATGCCCATAATGGATTTTGCGTCAATGACGTATCTCCCGGATACAAGATCGAAGTCATAATCGTATTTGGTGACGGTGTTGACAAAGTATTTAACCTTGTCGATCGAGTTTAAAGAAATCTCAACCTGTGTCATGTTGTGGACAGCCTCCTTTCTGCAAAATAATCGGGCGTGTGAAAGAGCCTGTATAACAGGACTTCAACACGAATGGAAGCTGTTCGCTTCCTCCCCCATCGTAAGGGAAGAGGCGCGAAAAGTCAATGGGATTTTTGTAAAAATAAATTTACTATTCAAATATAAATCAGGAGAAATTGAATGAGAGCTGCACTGCATAACC
>JAJPXG010000002.1 GCA_021205565.1 Lachnospiraceae bacterium
ATTTATAACGAACCGGACCAAGAAGCATAAAATTGATCTTCTCCAGGCCATCGCCACGAGTGGGAGTCGCAGTCACACCATAAACATATTTCGCACATACCTCCTGCAAAACATCCACGAGCGTATCCGAGGCGGCATGATGACATTCATCAAGAATCACCATCCCATATTGTTTCAGTCTGTCATGATATTTTCCTTTTTTACACAGAGAACCTGCCATGGCAATATCTACAATTCCGGTTGTGGTATCCTGTGCGCCCTGCAGCCTGCCGATCACACTTTTTCGTACTTTGACTCTTCCGGTCGGGGTCTGATACTCCGGTGGTTTTTCATGATTTTCCAGGAATGTTCCTAATGCTTTTTCCCACTGCTCCATCAGCGCGGAAGACTGCAGCAGAATCAAAGTATTTACCCCTCTTCTTGCAATCATATTACATGCTACCACAGTCTTACCAAATGCAGTGGCAGCATGTAATATACCCATATCATACTTTTCCAACGCCTGAGCGGCCTTCGTCTGGGATTCTTTCAGTTCTCCACAAAACTGAACTTCTATCCGCTGTCCCTCACAACGTTTATCCTCGACTTCATACGAAATACCCGCACTTTTACATCGATCTGTGAGTTCGTCAAGCAATCCTCTCGGAATCTGAATATATCCATCGGCATCTCTTCCCACAAACATATAACGCGAATTTTTGAAATTGGACATTCCAATTGCCTGATTCTTATAAAATACCGGATTGCTGAATGCCGCGAGCTCCCGAATCTGATTTCGGATTCTTGCGATAAGGTTTGATCCATCCACGTATAAAGCGTCAGCCATCGTAATCCGCAGAACGCCTGTCACATCCTCAGCATGGAACTCCTTCGACTTATTCCACGGCTGTTCCTCTGTCTTTTCCGAAATTTCATCTAATGTAACTGACAACGCCAGGCCATGAAGATTCCACTCCTTTACCTTCTGTTTGATAAACTCCCCTGTGAGCTTGTTCTTTGATAATAAAACCGACCATTGATCCGGGTAAGCGTTCCAGTATTCGTCCACAAACGCACTGTTCCCATTTTTAAGAGCCTGTCCCTGCAGAGGCAGTGCAATCAGGTTTCCGAAACCGCCCTTCGGCATGTGATCCTGCATGGGCAGCATCCGATCATAATATCGAAATGATTTTAAATCGACAGACTCCGCACCCTTCTTAAGAAGCGCATTCCCAAATTTTCTGGCAAGCGTCGCATCAATCTTTCCCTGAAAAAAGATCCACAGGTGGGCACCTTTTCCGGATCTTGACCTTTCCACCAATGCGTCTATTCCGTTGATAGTGCAAATCTCTCGAAGTGCATTTACTTCCTCTTTCCATGTATCATCCGTATTGGCATAATCGTGCTTATCCGCTCCCTCTTCGTGGTTATCAAAATCAAACGCGATAAATCGGCAGGCATCATCAGGGAGAAGCGGATATACCCCAATCACATCTTCCGCTTCTTTCGACAGCCCCTTCAGATGTGCTATGATCTGCTTCGCTCCCAGAGGGATATATGCCGGTGATGCACACGCACTGCATTGTTTGCGTTTGTCTGTCCTTTTCGGACAACCCGATTTCCAGAATTTATAACATTGAGGATAATAATTTGCCGTCCCCTTCGACTTCACAACGGTACGCTTGCTATATACGTCCGTTCTTCCCCAGAACATCTTAAAGAATTGATTGGCATCCTCTTCCGTAAAATCAGTTTTTGGAATGATACGGCTCCCCTGATCCGGATCATATGCATCGGCTTTATCAACAATCGTTTCAGGTTCAAAACTGATACCCGCCTTTATAAGCAGACTTTTTAGATAGTCATTTTCTTTTTCCAGCTGTTCAATTCTATTTTTCAGGCTTTCTACATCGTCCATTTTCTTTACATGTACACTTTATTCAGGCTTTATAATAAACTGATATTTGCCTTTCCCTCGTCCGTCTACAGATTCAATCAGACCGGCCTCGCGCATCTTTTTGATCAGCTCTCCAGCTGAATAAGACGATACCGAGATAATATTCATAATCTCTGCTCTGCCGAATGGTTGAGAATAGCCCACCTTTTCGTAAACTTTCATCATTTTTTCTTTCGTAGGTTGTTTTACATGTAAACCTGAAATGCTGGCTTGAAAAATAGCTTTTTGTGTTTCAAACGTAGCTTTTCCTTCATCAAACGTAGCTTTTCCTTCTCCAAACGTAGCTTTTCCTGATTGCTCAACCGGTACGTGATAATTCAAATTATACAGTGTTACCCAAAACGACGAACTATCGGAATAAAACTTTGGTTCCAACTCCGGAAGGTAATTAACTGCCGTGCGATAATCACTTTTGATTTTTTTGAAACCGCTGCCACGGCGCTCCATATAATTCATCCGGCTAAAAACATCAGCAATAATTGGATTTCGACGTTTGGACGGAACCCGGTCTGTATCCAGATTCTGCACAAAGGTTCCAGCATACATACCGCCTGGAGAATAAATCTCCATTCGATCATCATAAATATCTATATGGACTTCACTGCCCGTTTCAAGATAATCGCGGTGAATTAATCCGTTAACGAGACACTCGAGTGCAGCCCTTTCTGGTATATCGGGCATCTCAACTCTGCCATCAGGTGTTTTTTTTCAACGCTTTTTGGTATTATTTTTTATGAAGTCTTCTCCATATTGAAGCAGGGAAACC
>JAJPXG010000051.1:0-1454 GCA_021205565.1 Lachnospiraceae bacterium
GCATAGCCCCGGTCAGGAAGGTATCCGTGGCACTGTCATATCTGAAAATGTACGGCAGGCCTGCGTCCAGTAGAATCTGTCTGTCGGAAATGTTCAGACCGTATTTTTCAAGCATATTGGCCAGGCAGCAAAAGGAGCAGGAATTCTGAAAGGTCATATATTTCATGCGGGTATTTCCCTCAACTGTTTTGGAGTGGTTGCTTTGAGGTGGTTCAATGCCGGTGAGAAGGTCATTTATGGCACTATTCACTTTTGTTCAAAGCGTTGTTAACAGGTATGCGGAACAGTTTATCATATTTGGAAGGAGAAAGACAGAGATTTCTGAATTTTTTGCGAAAATACGATCAAAATAGACGCATATATTGAGTATAAATGAATACAAAATTCGATTAAAGAATTTTCGCGACATTTTGACACTTTCGTGCATATATATAGTGAAACGTCAGTGCGAAAATTGTCGGATAAACAAGACACACAGAAAATATTGTATCACGTGGTTACGTTGTACTTGAATATCTGAATAATATGTGCTAAATTGGAGACAGGAAAAATCCTGACACCGGGCGTTTCAGAAAGAGGGAAAAGAATGGGTGTACAGGACACGTCTACTAAAGATTACTTAAGCGACGCGGATGTTTTCGCGGACGCGGTGAATTTCTATCTGTATGGCGGGGAGACGGTGGTGAAGCCGACTTCATTAAAGCCGCTGGATTCCAATCTTCTTTTACATGTTTTCGGTCATGGAGATAAAGAGATGACGAACAGGGAAAGAGATAAAGAAGTGGAGCGTTACCGCGATGTCGTGCGGCAGTGGAATGTCATGTCGGACGACACCTGCGCGTATGTGATTTTCGGAATCGAGGCACAGACAAATATCCATTATGGAATGCCAATTCGCAGCATATTGTATGACGCACTGCAGTATGCGGCGCAGGCAGAGGAGCTGGGGGTACTGCACAGGGGCGCGGGAGAGAAGGAAAGCTCTGCCGAATTTTTGTCAGGTATGCACAGAACTGATCGGTTGTCGCCCGTGATTACGATCTGTATCCATTTTGGTTCAGAACCCTGGGACGGAGCGCTGAGTCTGAAGGAGCTTTTTGATTTGCCGGATGACAGGCTCCTGCCATTTGTTCAGGATTACCGGGTGCTGTTGATTGAACCTTCACGGATGCAGGATGAGGATTTTGAGAAGTTTTC
The DNA here is from genome assembly GCA_021205565.1 of Lachnospiraceae bacterium. Lineage (GTDB taxonomy): Bacteria > Bacillota > Clostridia > Lachnospirales > Lachnospiraceae > RGIG6307. The sequence continues at coordinate 1,198 of JAJPXG010000051.1, forward strand.
CACGAGCCTGGGACCTGTCCTGAGGTTTATGAAGGCGGCACCTGACAAGCGGAAGCTGAGGAAATTACTTAACGGCAATGAAGTTTTTCAAAGATTGGATCGAAAGGCCGCGCGGGTGATACGGGACTGCGCAAATGTCAGAATCAATACCGAAACAACTCAGGAGGTGGTGAACGTGTGCAAAGGCTGGGAAGACGCGATCGAGGACGCAAGGGAAGAAGGAAGGCAGGAAGAGCGCGAGGCGGCGCGGAAGCGTG
>JAJPXG010000051.1:1554-2695 GCA_021205565.1 Lachnospiraceae bacterium
GAGGACGCAAGGGAAGAAGGAAGGCAGGAAGAGCGCGAGGCGGCGCGGAAGCGTGAGGAGAACTCGATTATCAGTAATTCGATTGAGATTTACCGTGAAATGTTGCTTCCGGAAACGGATATCCGGCGGCGCATTATGCTGAAATATACTTTAACGGAGCGGGAAGCTGACAGTTATATGATGGCTTGAGGCGCGTAAATTGTAAAATAGAATGTTAGATTAGGATTGCCAAAAGGCTCTCGTGGGAGAAATCCTGCGGGAGTTTATTTGGCATAAAAGAATTCTGTCAGAGAAATGAATGAATTTATGATAGAAATGTCAAAGTGCCTGTGCTATACTGAATGAAATTAATCAATATCATTACAAAGGATAAAGGCAGGGGGAACCAGCATGGTTACAGATCTGCTAATGTTTATACCGGCTCCTCTTCGGACAGTGAAACGGTATACATCACAAACACCGGCTCTAAATATCACCGTGGCTCCTGCCGTTATCTGAAAAAGAGTAAAATCGCGATTTCCAAAGCAGACGCGATCGCGCAGGGATATGATGCCTGTTCGGTCTGCAATCCGTAAGGAAATCGAAATCGTATGAAAGTTGGTGGAATCAAAGTAAATGAAGGAGAATCATGCCAATGCTCTTTGATGTCATCCCCGATAATTTTTTCAGCCCACTTGCAGCGCCCGGGAAGGTTGTATACTGGGAGTGCCTCTGCCGCCTGTTCGCGGTGACAAACCGTCAGCTTTCCTTTGGCGTGGAGCGGGATGTGCTGGTGGATGAGCTCCAGTTTTATTTTGATTCTTCCTTTGCGGCGCAGATGTCCGGGGAGGAATGGGAGAGCGCTGAGCCGGGGAGCATGACCAGCCGGGATAAGGCAAATTTTATTCTGCGCCGCCTGGAGGGCTACGGCTGGATTTCGGTGGAGACGGACTACAGCTATGTGCAGCGGGTAAATTTCAGGGACTACGCGGTGCAGGTCATGAAGACGCTGCTCAATCTCTCCGATGAAAAGAAAACCGAATATCAGGGATATATCTATACCATTTACAGTCTGGCCCGGTCTGGTGGCGAAAACCCCGGTCTCGGGCTTTGCAGATTGTGGAGAACACGGATGCTCTGCTGACGGGTTTGAAGAGCCTGA
>JAJPXG010000105.1 GCA_021205565.1 Lachnospiraceae bacterium
CGGGAGACCGGGGCGCTTCTCTTTTTTATCCCGAAGGGCGCACTTACTCACCACCTGCAAAGCGGGCGGTGGTATGCCTGCGGCATCGTGCGCTCTCCGAGGGGGATGCGGCTTCTGCGGAAGCCTACATCCAATGCCACAAGGCTGCGGCCTTGCTGCCATTGGATGCGTCGAACACCAGCCTGCTTACCGTGAGCAGTCTGCTATTCGACCTGCGAAAACCTGCCACCGGCAGCTTTATCGCAGATATGGGGTGTCGTGAAGTGCGACACCCCCCATCTTCTTTTTTGCGAAAAAGAAGCAAAAACCGAAAGGACGGTGATTGTATGGCAATCTATCATTTGGAAGCGAAGGTCATCAGCCGAGGTGCCGGGCGTTCCGCCTGTGCTGCGGCTGCTTATATGAGGCTGCTCCCGCATTTAAAACGACTATGACGGGATACAGCATGACTACACCAGAAAACAGGGACTTGTCTGGCAGCAGGTTTTCCTGCCAGAGAATGCCCCTCCGGAATGGCAGGACAGAGAAATTCTCTGGAACGCCGTGGAGGAAAACGAAAAGACGAAGGACAGCAGACTGGCTCGCGAGTTTGTGGTGGCATTGCCCGTGGAGTTGGATAAGACACAGTGGCAGACTTTGATGACGGAGTTCGTACAGGAGCAGTTTGTCGCTGCCGGAATGTGCGCTGATGTCTGTATCCATGACACGGACGGCCACAACCCCCACGCCCACATCATGCTGACCGTGCGCCCGCTGGATGAACACGGGAAGTGGCAGTATAAGACACAGAAGGAATATCTCTGTGTCCGAAATGGCGAGGAACAGGGCTTTACCGCTGCCGAGTTCAAAGCGGCTCAGGCCGAGGGATGGGAAAAGCAGTATCTCTATAAGCCAGAAAAAGGGAAAAAGAAAATTTATCTTCCGCCTTCCGAAGCGGAGCGCAGGGGGCTGACCCGTTCGGACAAGCACCCCAAAAGCACAAAATACGGACGGCAGAATCCCATCTCTGCACGATGGAACAGTGAAGAACAGCTTATAGAATGGCGCAAGGCGTGGGCAGATGTGACCAACAAGTACCTGGCGCTTGTTCGGTCTGTTGACCGGGTTGACCATCGCAGCCATGCAGAACGTGGCCTTGATGAGCAGCCTACCATCCATGAGGGCGTGACCGCACGGGCGCTGGAGCGCAAGGGTATCGTTTCAGAACGCTGCGAGATGAACCGGCAGATCAAGGCGGACAATGCGCTGCTGCGTGAGTTGAAGGCCACAGTCAGGAGACTGACGAATGCTGTTAAAGTGGCTATTCCCTCTGTCGCAGAGGCTCTTGAAACGATCCGGGCGCACATGGTCGTGCTGCAATATCATCTGCTTCATGGCCGGGCAGAGATCAAGGACATGTCAGGCCGCATAGATTGGAATCAACCGCTCGTTGATGAATACCGGTCTGTGAAGAAGGAGATAAGAGAAAAGCAGGCGCAAAAGAAAGAGCTGCTTACGCAGAAGAAGAATACCAGTATTTTTAACCCGATCCGGCTCCTCCAGCTCAACCAGCAGATAACCACGCTGACGGAGGAGATCGAGGAACTGAAAACCCGCCGGGACCAATTGATGCACGAGGTGGGATGTCAGAACGAGACTGAGATGAAAAAGGCGGAAGGCACGCTCTCTCAGATGACCACCTATGTGAAAAAGCTGACTGCTCAGCAGGAGACGCTGACCAGACAGCTTGCAGCGGATGAGGCGCAGTACAGGGGAACCGAAGCAAAGGTCGCGCCGGAACAGGCAGACGCTCTGCTGGATGCCCGTGCTTCCCTCCGAGGCAGCTCTCGTGATCAGATGCGGTCAAATCTCCGTGAGATATTCGGGCAAAGATTTCAGTATGACCGTCTCTCCTCTGCGGAAGAACAGATCGACCACAGACTGGGCGAGGATTCTGATCTGTTCCAGGAGCGTGCTGCGAAGCTGCGTCATGAGCAGGAAATGGAGCGGCGAAGGAATCAGCCGAGCAGTCCTAAAAAGAAAACGAAAAGTTACGAGAGATAAAAGTTATATGCGTGTTGGCAGGGAGTGGTCTTAGTTACTACTCCCTGCCGATGGATGGTTCCGCCTAGTGCCACCTCAGGTAATGTGACGGTCGTGACGTGAATCGTTGATAAGCGACTGTACACCACCTTCTCATAACTACTTCTGTTTTAATCTGCAGGTACAAAACGTCCCAGATTTTTCTCCTGGTCGGCAAGGCTCATATTGAAAAACCGGGTTCCTTTGTCAATGTCCCGTATGGCCTCCATTTCATCCTCTGTCAGCGCAAAATCGAAAATATCAAAGTTGTCACGAATATGCTGAGGATTAGCTGATTTCGGGAAAATAATATTGCCCTCCTGGATATGCCACCGCAATATAACCTGGACATTTGTTTTTTCATATTTCTTACCAAGTTCAGAAAATACCGGTTCATTAATCAGCGCCGGATCGCCGTGTCCGATAGGATACCAGCTTTCAATTACCGTGCCATAAGGAGCCAGGCGTTTCTTTAACGTATTCTGCTGATAGTACGGATGGCACTCCACCTGTAAAACAGACGGTTTAATCGTAGCCGCTTCGCAGATCTCCTCCAGACGTTCCGATTCAAAATTAGGGAACCTCTGAACAATTACCGTTTCACAGCTCTACAAATCAATTCACAGGG
>JAJPXG010000076.1:0-18058 GCA_021205565.1 Lachnospiraceae bacterium
CGGATAGGAAAAAGAGGAAAGAGATTTTCAGTGTTCGGTTTTGAGGGTACAATGTCAGCTGTACCACAACCACGAAACTATTGGCCCGTTGGTCAAGCGGTTAAGACATCGCCCTTTCACGGCGGTAACAGGGGTTCAATTCCCCTACGGGTCACTCTCCGATTTCGATTTCGGAGATTATATTATAATCCTCAATAGCTCAATGGTAGAGCATTGTTATCAATGCACACCGAAGAACTTGAGGGAAAAACTCAATAGTCCTCAATAGCTCAATGGTAGAGCATTGTTACCAATGCACACCGAAGAAATTGAGGGAACAACACAATAGTCCTCAATAGCTCAATGGTAGAGCACTCGGCTGTTAACCGAGTTGTTGTAGGTTCGAGCCCTACTTGGGGAGCTGGAAAGCCGGTAAACTTCATGGTTTATCGGCTTTTTGCGTCCCCGGATTTTTCTGCCATAGAATGGCAGATGTAACTTATTAACCATATAGCAGGATGTGCTGGAAGTGCGTGTTGTATTTTTTCTTTTTTTATAAAAGACTTTATATTGGTGACCGGAAGTTTGAATTTGTCCAAAAGAAGGGGTTCTTTGAAAGCTGAGCCGTTCAAAAACAGGGATATCAGGTTTCAAGGTTGACCTTGACAAGGGGTACAGTTCAAATGAAGCTTCTTGAAGTGTCGAAACAACATTTCATGAAGTGTTAAAATGACATTTCAAGAAGTGTCAAAACGACACGGTAATAATACTGATATATAATAATACTGATATAGTAATACTGATCTTTTCTTATCTACAGGGTGAGTCCTGAGGAAAAGAGTAGATGAGAGAGGGCAACATTGGTAGGAAGCTTAACTGGATTTGAAGGAGGCGGGAAATGTTAAAAAGAGAAACTGATACAGCCAGTGCTAATCAGAAAAATAAATATATCAATATGAGCAGCCGCGATGATATTTCTTCCAGAGAGGAAAGCCAGGCGGCCGCTGCAATGGAACAGGTCCAGCAGATTTCGATTTCGGAACTGTACCCCTTCGAGGGTCATCCCTTCCGGGTAGTGGATGATGAGGCGATGTTGAGGATGGTAGAGAGCATTTCAAAGTCAGGTGTGATCACGCCGATACAGGCGCGGCCTGACCCTTACGGCGGCTATGAGATTATTTCCGGACATCGCCGTTGCCATGCGGCGAAGCTGGCAGGGTTTCAGACACTGCCGGTGATTGTGCGGGAGATGGACGAGGATGAATCGATCATCGTGATGGCTGACGCCAATCTTCAGAGAGAGAACATTCTTCCGAGTGAGCGGGCGAGGGCGTATAAGATGAAGCTGGAGGCGATCAAACATCAGGGAGCAAGGTCGGATTTAACTTCGGACCAAGTTGGCCAGAAGTTACGCTCGGTGGATAAAATAGCGATCGAGGCAAATGACAGTGCCAAGCAGGTACAGCGTTATATCCGCCTGACCAATCTCATCCCCGAGCTGCTGAACATGGTGGATGAAAAAAAGATCGCTTTCAACCCGGCTGTGGAGATTTCCTATTTGAAAAAAGAAGAACAGGAGAGCCTTCTGGAAGCAATGAATTATGTTAAGGTCACTCCGTCGGTTTCCCAGGCACAGCGTCTGAAAAAACAAAGTCAGACAGGAAGCCTTTCTTTCGATTTCATATGCGAGGTCTTGAGCGAGAGGAAAAAAGACGAAGCAGACCGGGTGACCTTCAAGGCAAATGACCTGAAAAAATATTTTCCAAAATCATATACGCCGCGGCAAATGGAGAACACAATCATCAGGCTGCTGGAACAGTGGCAGAAGAAAAGACAGCGGGATCAGGCTCGTTAATAGATAAGCGGCGGCTGCCTTTCTATGACTGGAAATGTGACTGTGTCTGTCCGCATTTAGGAGCTCAAAAAGCCTTTATTTTAAGGCTCAAAAAACGGCGAAAACGAACTTAATGGATATTTTATCGAGGAAGCCCGTTTTGGGTTTCCTAAATGCGGACAAAAAGGAAATCCGGCTGCAGCGATATGTGAAATGCAGATACAGGGGGCTACTCTGGCCGCCGACATCATTGCGGATAATCTTCTGGAGAAGTACAATGAAAATGACAGTAGGAAAATTCATCTCAACGAGCAGCGATGTCCAGAAGCAAACATAAAATCGAAAGCAATTGCTTGGAAAATCTTGTTGACTACCAACACATGGAAGGAGAAAGAGACTATGGAACTGACTTATACACAGAACGGGGATTACCTGATCCCGAACATCACATTGAAAGAAACCAGCAAGGAGCCGCTCGGTAAATACGGCAGAATGCGCCGGGCATTTTTAAAAGAGCACCGTCCGATCCTGTACAGCGAGCTGTCGATGACGGAGCAATTGTTTCCGCATCTGAGAGAGATTGACGAGACGGCGCACCGGAGAGTGGAGCAGCTGATGGCAGAGCTGCTGGAAAAGAATCCGGCACCAGATAAGATGACAGAACAGATGGCATGGGTAGCGCACCTCAACAGTTTGAAAGCGCAGGCAGAGGAACTGGTGCTGACTGAGCTGGTGTACAGTTAATAAAAGTAGCGTCTCTCCAAATTTGAAGTTGAAAAAAATAAGTAGACAAAGAAATCCCTGTGCAGCATTGCAGCTTGAATTGCAGTATTGCACAGGATTTTTTTGCTCGTAAGTCATGAAGCATTCCTCCGGAATGCGCAGCCCATCACCAACGGTGATGTTCAAAGGGGATTGGGGATGTGCCCCAACGAGCAAGCGAAAGCGGTCTTTGTAGCACAAAGACATTGCTCGCCAGTTTATGAATTCTGGTATCTTTTTTGATTAGAGAATTTCTGTAATAACGCTGAATAAGCGAATCTTATTATAATTTGTTCAAGCTTTCCAGCAAAAGATGATTGAAAAGAAATGCAGATTATGTCAAAATAAAAAATGGTGGAGGGGGATAATATTTCACAGTGAAACAGCCATTTGAAATGAGGTTATCATGCATAACATTGGTGATACGTTGACAATCATCAGGCGGGAACAGAACGTGAGTCAGGAAAAGCTGTGCCTCGGTCTGTGCAGCAAAACAGCCTATTCCAGGTTTGAACTGGGAGATCGCATACCGGACAGACTTCTGCTGAACACCTTGTTGGAAAGACTGGGAAAAGATGCCGGCAAATTGTCTACAGTGATGCAATCTGAAGAATACGCGTATTTTATCTGGAGGCGTTCGGTGGCGCAGGCAGTGGCACAAAAGGACATTACAGAACTGGAAACACTGCTGAAACGGCCGGAGGCTGTCGTCTCAACTAAAAACGGAAATAAAAACCTGCAGCAGCAATTCCTGTACCGGATGAATGCCCTGATAGCGGACATGGCTGGGCAGCCAATTCAGGAAACGATAGACTGGTTGAGGCTGGCGATAGAAACGACTTTACCAGAATTTACTCCGGATAAAATCAATTCCTATCTGATCAGCATTAGTGAGCTTCATGTGCTTACCGATCTGGCTGAAGTCCTGCTCCGTGCAAAACAGACAGAGGATGCGGGGAAACTCCTGGTGGCGGTCGTCGGCTATGCAACGTTTTATTATCAGGATCCGGAGGCCAGAGTAAAAGTCATTCCGAGGGCTACGCTCCTGCTTGCCCCGATCCTTATGGAAAAAGGCGAATACTTGGAATGCATGAGGCAATGTGCTCATGCTGTAGAACTGCTGCGTTCCATGAAAGTTCTCTATGACCTGGCCGGGCTTATGGATTTTTATTTACAAGCCAGCAGCCATAGCGTGCGTACAGAGACGACAGCTCGATACGAAAAACAGCTGGCGGCACTTCGGGATATCTATCAGGAATATGACATTGACCCGGACCATTCACCGGCGGCTTCTTCTTATTTTCAGAATCAGGATTTGTATTTAATAAGTGAGGTGATACGCTCTGCCCGCATTCGTAGCGGTCTTTCCCAGGAGGAAGCCAGCGAAGGTATCTGCACGCCGGAGAATTATTCCCGCATTGAAACCGGGCGACACTCTCCCAATATCGGCACCTATCGTGCACTCATGGAAAAGTTGGATGTGGATGCAGATTATTTTGAATCGGATCTGGATACTTCTGATTTTATGCTTTTGGAGAAGAAGCGGGAGATGGACCGTGAGGAATCACTGGATCATTATCAGAAGGCTAGAATACTTCTCACCGAGCTTCAGGATGGATTACGGGAAGAGGGAGCGATAGACCGGCCTCGCAACAGGCAGATTCTCATGGCAGAGGACAATCTCATCCGATATGCCGAAAAAATGCAGGATGAGGATCAGTTTATGCGGCAGTGTGAGATCTATTTTGGCTGTGAAAATGAAGGGTGGCTGACAGAGCAATTTTGGAATCAATTCCTTACAAAATATAAAGTGAAACTCCTGAATCAACTGGCTTTGATTTATGCGGCGAGGAGAAAAGATTATACAAATGGGATTTATATCTGGGAGCATATCCTTAACTGGTTAAAAGATAGTAAGATATCTTTAACGGACCGATTCACTGCAGGCAGCGCAGCTATGGGAAATTTATCTTTATACTATGGAGGTAGTGGAAGGCATGCGGAATGCATTCGCATGTGCGAAGAGCGGATTCGGCTGTCACTTTCCTGCGGAAGAGGACTGAGGCTTGGGCGGGATGTCATGAATAAAGCGGAGGCATTGATTGTCTCTGGTTCGGCACCTAAAAAGGCCTGCGAAAAAAATGTTCAGCAGGCCTTTTACTTAAATGATCTGCTGGGTCCGGAAACCTCTATAAAGTATGCAGATCATTTTTACAGAGAAAACTATGAATCCAATGTCTTATGGTATTAATATCAGCATTCTTCAGTTTCCCCATCTTCAATACCATCCAGGCATGGCTCAGCATCCGGGATTGGCGTAGAAGCAATACTGACGGTATAGACAAACGTTGCTGAAGTATATGAAGTAAAAACGCCTGTCATAATGCTGATTGACAGTATTGCGACTAAAATTTTCAATACAATTGGTTTCAATACAGTTTTTAAATAATTCATAATGATCCTCCTTAAAAAAATCAGGCAAACAAACCAAAACGTACATTTGTTTGTCGCATGATTTGATTTATAATGAACATATCTGTAAAATAACAGTCCGAACGAACGGAAACCATGATATTTCCGGGGAAAAAAATTCCCCGAAAATATCATGGTTTTCTATTTTAACATCCTTTAAAATGCAATCATCAAACATGAAGAGAGTTGCGGAGGTTTCCAATGAAAATACGAGATGAGAATAATATACTACAGCAGATTGCGGAGCAGGCCATCCGGGAACCAGGGCGGGAACATTGTGTATTAGCAACTGCAGAGCAAATAGATATGGATACTTATAATCTGGTTGATTCCTGCCATGCAGAGGATATTGGAGGAATCGGAGAAGAGTTTCACTTCAATATTCCTGCAAAGGTAAGTATGGCGCTTCTTAACATTTGCCAGAGGGAAAGGATCATCCCCGTGGTTATTCACACCCATCCATATCATGGAATTGATTCCTATAGTGTCAGGTTTTCCGAAGGAGATATTTCCTATAATGATCAGTTTACGGAATGTGCTGCTGAAAAAGGTATTCCATGCTGCCTGTTTATTGTGACAGATGGTGTAACTATAATGTACTGCAGCAGAACACTACATAATATGTTATATACATTTGAGGAAGGGAAGGTGAGTGATCTTGTTGAACAGAGCTGATTATCTGGTAACATATGATAAGGAATTAGGCGTAATCTACGCACCGAAGAAGAAAACTGTTAAAACGACGACACCGGCGCACGCGGAAGCATTGGAAAAATGCCTGGATCAATATTATTCGGATGAAATGTCCGCGGAAGACAAGGAAGCACTGGAAAACTATATGAGACGTTCATTTGAAGACGATCCGGATTTGCCGGTAATGGAATATCCGGATTTGATGAACACCAAAAGAATCCGACGCTTTGAAATCATGGTAGCTAACGAGTGCAACCTGAACTGCCGTTATTGTTATGCGAACGGTGGCGACTACGGAGAAACATCTCAGAGAATAACGCCTACAATGGCAATTACATATATAGATGCTTTTCTTGAAGAACGATATGATGAAGTAGATGTAGTGATGTTTTTTGGTGGGGAACCAACCCTGTGCCCGGATACGATTAGTGCTATCTGTGATTTTTTCAGTAAAGGGGTTGAGTCCGGAAGGTTTAAAAAACTACCAGACTATACTATGGTTTCCAACGGGACGCTGATTGATAGTAGAATGGCTGAAATTATCGTACACAATAAGATAAGGGTAACCATTAGTGTAGACGGCCCGCAGGAAGTAAATGATTTGCTTCGTATGGATAAAGGCGGGCATGGAAGTTTTGTCAGGATTGAAAAGGGAATACAAGAATTAAAAAAGCTTAACTACAGCCCATGCATGTTAGAAGCCACCTTTACGTCTATACATCAGAATCTTGGCTATGATAAGCAGGCTGTCAGAAATCATTTAAGAAATAAATTTGGCATAGAGAACATTATGGTTGTGGATTGCGAGGGTAGTGAAGGACAAGGATTTAAACCAACAGGTGATACAGAGGACGAAGAAGAAATAAAGAGGAATATTTTTTCAACTCAAACTCATATTCATCAGGTGTTGTCTACTTACAAATTTGTCGATTTGAATTGTGACGCCGGGCTGGCCTCAATCGCTTTGTTTCCTGATGGTGCGGTATATCCCTGTCACAGATTTGTTATAAATAAGAACTATCTTATCGCACGATATGTAAATGGTCAATTTGATTTTTCCAATTATAACTGCGTGCTAGAAAAGATACGGCATATTCAACGGCTTCAAAATCCCGAATGCCAGCAATGTGAGATAAATAGCTTGTGTCAGAGATGCCCGGCCTCTATGTTGTTAACAGAGGGTATAGACCGTGGAGGAAAATTCTGCCAGGAAGAGATTCTACGAGAGCATAAAGCAGCCTTGAATTACGCAAAGCAACAGTTTTTGAATCAGAAGGCTGTTGCGAGCGTTCAAGAATAAATATCTTACCAACTAGAAAGGAGGCAATTATGTTAAAGGACGTAATGGAGATGGAACTTGCAAATCTGGAATTGACCTGCGATGAAGAGGCAGCCAGACTTCTGGAAGAACTGTCCAGTTCATGCGGAGACAAATGTTTAGGCGTTTTCGCTGGTTAAGACTGTAACACAAGGTGTACATAAGAAGCCAAAACAGATTGGGAGCTAGCGGCTTGTAGCCATATGCTCCCTCCCCTGTTTTGTAAAACAATTATTCCGATGCAAACAAATAATTTACAGATTTCTATTTATAGGATTATCGATATATGCAAGAGGAAAATCAACCATTGGTTGAGTCTTATCCCTTCAACTTTTGGATGATTGCAATCACAGAGTATTTTCTATATAATAAAACTAGTTTGAAACATTAAGCCTATACCGATATACATATCATTTGGATTTTGGGTACGGACGAAAGGGGGAGGCACTGATAATATGACACTTTCAAACATCTTAAAATCGGCCAGAGCAAAAGCAATTTTCGTTCTGACCTGCCTGCTTTTTATGGTGCAGGAGACATTGAATCTTCTCGTCGTATACCGCATCGGGAAGGTTGCGGATTATGCGACAGAAGGAAACACTGAGGCGCTTTTGCAGTATACGTTGCTTTCGCTGCTCAGTGTACTGGCTATGTATATGGTCAGTATCGGTGCGCAGGCGGCACGTAGCGCCATGATCCACGACGGTATGGTGCAGTTAAACGATATCACCATGAAAAACATCCTGCTGCGTCCGCTGCTGTCCTTTCGGAAAAAGGAAGATTCTTATTATCTGAACCTGTTTGGGACGGACATGGACATGGTGTGTACAGACTACTTGGACACATTCCCGCAGATGTGCGGTGCCGTTGTATCGGTGATACAGGTGTTAGTCATTCTTTTGATGATGAATCCGATCCTGATTTTACTCGCGCTGGCCATGCTCCTCCTGCCGACATTGCTAAATCGTCTCCTTGCGTCTGCAGTACAGAAATACAGGCAGCTGTTTTCTGAGGCATCCCAGGACTTCACGAAAGTCCTGAAGGAAACCTCGGAGGGCTATGAAACCATCCGTATGGACTGCAGTGAGGAAGAAGCCCTCACTCGTTTTCACCAGTCTGCGGAGGGCAAAATGACTGCCTTTACCCGCTCCAATACGGTCGCGGGAATGGTGGGGCAGGGATCAATGAGCCTCTCTTCGCTCGCTGGAGACCTGGGTATTGTCTTATGTGCATATCTGGTCCTGCGGGGTCAGCTGACACTAGGCCTTCTCTTGGTAGCGTCCAGCTATATGTCGACGCTGGCGAGCGGGATCGGAACCGTGCAGCAGTATATCACCTCCATCCTGTCCACGAAGAAAATTCGGGAGAAGCTGGGGGAGGAAGCTGATGCGCCCTGTCAGGAGGAGGACTTTGCCCCGTTTACAGGTGAGGGGACAGCAGCCTATGAGAATGTTTCCTTCTCTTTCGGCGAGAGGCAGCTTTACGATTGCCTGAACTGTACCTTTGAGCCGGGCGGTTGCTATGCCGTTGTCGGGGAGAGCGGCAGCGGCAAGTCCACGTTATTGAAGCTTCTCCTGAAATATTATGAGGGCTATACCGGAGAAATCAAACTTGCGGGGCAGGATATCCGTACTCTCTCGGAGCAGGAAATTTACAGCGCCGTCGGGGTGGTCTCCCAGTCACCGTATCTGTTTAACGCTTCCCTCTATGAGAATATTACCATGTTCAGTAAGGAGCCGTCGGAGGGTTCACCGGAGTATGAAAAGCTTCTCGAGGAGCTGAACCTGACCGCGTTGGCAGAGAGAGTCGGCAATCAGCCGCTCGGCGACTTCGGAGACAAGATTTCCGGCGGCGAGCGCCAACGGATCAACATTGCCCGCAATTACAGAAGAGGCGTGCAGGTTATGATCTTTGATGAGCCGGTCAGCGGGCTGGACCCGGGGAACGCCTCCATGATCAACGATTTTATTTTTTCCCACCAGGAAATAACGCGCATCGTCATTACCCATGACTGGTCGCCGGATTACCTGAGACGCTTCGATGCAGTGATCCCGATCGGGGAGGCGGCCTTAAAACGGGCGGTGGAAGCAATGAACGACGGAAAGGAGGCTGCAAGATGAAGTTATCGGATCTTTCCAAAAAGAGTAAAGTCCTGCTGACATTTACCTGTCTGTTTTATGCGGCTTATGCCGCGACAGGTACGGTGGAATATTACTGGTTGTCAGAGGGCGTGAATGCCGCGATTGCGGGGGATGGCGGGCAGTTTGTCAGGTACAGCGCATACGCGGTTCTGATGCTTCTGGTGAGTTTTGTTCTGATCTTCATTGCAATCGTGATGAGAAATCTTTATATGGCGGACGGCGTGCTGACAGTGAAGGATGCGATGATCCGGAATATTTTAAGGCGGCCCATGGCAGATTTTCGCAAAAAAGACAATGCATACTGGATGAACCTTTTTACCACGGAGACAGAGATGTACCGCCAGAACTATCTGAATATGATTCCCTTTATTGCGTTCAGCGCGGTGATGTTTCTAAGCGCACTTGTGGTCCTTATAACGCTTTCACCGCTGCTGGCGGGAACCGCCCTTTTATTTGCGCTGCTGCCCTTTGCCATTTCCCAGTTTTTCACCGGCATTATCCAGAATAGGCGGAGCGCGTATTCCGCAGCCTCCGAGGCACAGGTGGGGATTCTGAAGGAAAACTTAGAGGGATATGAAACCATCCGCGCGGACGGCACCTGGTGCGCCTTCCATGATAGGTTTCATCTGGCATCCTCTGAAAAATACAGGAGTCTGACCCAGCTGAACTTTGTCAGTGTAATCGGCAGCAAAAGTAGCTGGGATATCCTGTGGATTATCCAGTGTGTGGAAATCGCGCTGGGCATCTGGCTGGTGTTACAGGGGAGGCTGTCCGCTGGTATGCTGCTGGCAGTCTCTAGCTATGTGTCGAGCATCTCCAATGGAGCTGGGAACCTGATTGAGTACGCAATGGGAATTCGCTCAACGAAGGAGCTGCGTGATAAGCTGAAAACAGAGAGCAGCGCTCCCTGTGAAGAGGCTACAATGGACTTTCATGACGCCCCCGCGGCCATCGACTATGAAAATGTCTCTTTCTCTTTTGGGGAGCGTCAACTGTATGATAACATGAGCTTTCACTTCCAGCCGGGTGGCTGTTATGTGATTGTGGGCGAGAGCGGCAGTGGCAAGTCGACGTTGACGAAGCTGTTGTTGAAATACTATGACGATTACACCGGCACTATCCGCCTGGCAGGGAAGGACATCCGCGGCCTGACTGGGCCGGACATTTACCAGGTGATAAGCGTGGTGAATCAGTCGCCCTATTTGTTTAATGTATCCTTGTATGAGAATATCACCATGTTTGGTGCAAAGCCGGGGCAGGATTCAGAAGAGTACAGGGCACTACTGGAAAGCCTGAACTGGCAAAGCGTGTGGGGGATGAACCTCTCGGTGTTTTCGGGTATAAGATTTCGGGCGGCGAACGCCAGAGAATCAATATCGCGCGCAGCCTGCGCCACCATCCGGCCATCATGATTTTCGATGAGCCGACCACGGGCCTTGATCCGGAGAACGCGCACCTGATCAATGAATTTATTTTCTCCCAGACGGATATGACACGGATTGTCATCAGCCATGACTGGTCGCAGGATTACCTGGGACGGTTCGATGAGGTGGTCACCGTTGGGCAGGCGTGAGGATATATTTAGAGTTTGATGTACAGCAAAAAGGCACTGATAGGCAGCAGGATTGTGTGCGGCCTACCAGCGTCTTTTATTTGTTCGCTTTTTCAGACTGGAGCTGTTGTTCCAATGCCTGGTAGATTTTGAATATATCCGGGAATACAACCTTTGCGCCTCTTTTTGCTTTGGCCAAAACAAGGCGGGCATTTTTCGATACGTCCTCAGCTATACGGCCGTCAATCCGGATGGGCGTATTGTTTTTATCTATGTATGCAAGTAAATATTTGTCCGTTGCGGGGCACATATTCTGAATCAGGAAAGCTGTATTCCTTCCCAGAACGGTGCCAAAGCGGATCGTGTCGCATTTTCCATATTTCTGGATTTTGGACTGTTCGATCTTTTTATATTTTTCATACTTTGAAGAAATCGGAACAATCCAGTATATTTCTGCATTGTGTATATCCGGGAAAGCAAAAAAGCAGGGACGGTTATGAGGAGTACCATCAATCACATCTTTATTTTTCATCAGTTTTTCATCCGGAAAATCAACATAGTATTGATCTGTCAGGAAATATAACTGCGCTTTCAGCATAGAGAGTTCCTCCTGATATAAGTAAAGCCCTGCCTATCGACAGGGCTTTACAAACATTTTAATCCCGACCATTTATAGGCCGCATGTCGGGGAGCGGACACTATTTGTAATCCCGACCACTTATAAGTCGCATATCGGGGAGCGAACACTATTTTAGTGCAGAACATCTCTGTTCTCACTTACATTATATCCACGGGAAATGGCGAAGTCAACAAATTTCAAAAGTTTTCAAGAGATGAGGGTCTTGCACCTCTCTTAGCTTTCATAATAATCGACTGCCTCGTCGGCCAGCGCCTCAAATCTTTCCTGGTATTCAGGAAAGATAAAAATTCCGTCAAAGCTTTCTCCGTGTGAGTAATAATATCTGCTGAGAGCTTCTGTAATCCCCTGCATATCCAGGATATTTTCGTTAGCAAGGGCATCTGCCAAAGTCCTGTTGAAATCGGTATAATGAAGACCATTCTTTTCCTTTACATTGCAGGTGATAACCTGGCTGCCAAACCTTATTGAGCGGAGCGCAGCCTACGCGTCAGCGCATGTATTCAGGAATGCCTGGAAGATAAAAGTCCTTGTGTTTTCTGAGGGATAAAATTGAAAATGGGTGGAGCGAAACATCCATCAAGGCATGGTAATCACTTGTTTACCGGACCTAAGAGTCACGCCAAACCGGAACTGCCAGTCCCTTCCAGAATGATTATTTTCAGTTTATAATGCTGTTAAATCAAGCGAAGGCCCTGGCAGATATAAGTCCCTTCTGGTAAAGGAAACTTGAGATCGCCAGGGCGGAATAGTCAGATTGGTTTGGTCAATGTTGGAAAATCAGTCGTAAAACCATCCCTTAATCAGTCGTACCACGATCTTTTTCAACGGTTGTTTTCGTTTTACTATATCTTTGTACCGAACAAAAATTTTGGTGAAGATGTATGAGCTGTTTTTGGAAAATGGCAAATTCTGAAATGCAAGGTAGAAATTAGCTCATCCCGATAGGCGCTCGCCTACCGGGTGTAAGACACCCGCCAACCCGGGTCAAACCGGGTGTGAAGGACCCTCCTGCAAAGAGATTTTTCGTTTTAAAATATCTTTGTAACGAGCGAAAGCGTGGAACAGTCATAAGAACTGCTTTGAGAAGATACATGGGGAGGAATAGTCAGAATAGTTTGACTATTGTTCGAAAATGAGACGTAAGACAGCTGATAAATGTGATGTGACACGTCCTTTTGCTTTGGATTTTTTCGTTTTATAATACTTTTGTACCAGCAAAGACTCTGATACAGGCACATTGACAACTGCATAGACATTCATCAGGTACGAACCAGTGATAAAGTGAGCCACATCAGCGGCCAACGCTGCGATTCTATGTGGAGGATAAGCGGCAGCCATAGGCTTATGGATTAACAGCCGTATTGCATAGATACAGAGAAAATTCCAGCACAGTTCCATAAAAAGAAGCTGCACTTTAATGAGTGAAAGTGGTCCTGCTCAAAATGAAGAATGGAACTGGCAACCGGCCCGCTTTAACGGATGAAAGTGGTGATGATCAAAATGACCAGCACCAAAATCCTCTTTACCGCAAATGGACAAAATGTCCATAACGGTCAGAAGCTCTTTTGAGGGAATGCTTCCTGTTTATTCCCGCAACGATTATGGATAATCCGATTCTTACATAAATTCTTTGGAGGTGATAAGTTTGGAGAACGTAAGAGAATCGGAGAATGCGGTCAGGGCTGACATAAATGGCTGCCACCTGTTCCTGATTTTTGAGGAACAGCCGGTGGAAGGCGTCTTTGAGAAAATCCGAGGGATTCTGTCCAGCTCATATGATGAAAGGGTTTTAAAAGACCTGGGCAGGGTTGCAGCACTTGAGACCGGTGATACGTTTGCCGCGTAGGGGCAGTGACGGGATTGCTGCCAGGAAAATGGATCGGCAGCATTGCATATCTGTGACGGATGCGCTATGATGACAGAGAAAGAAAATACAACACGCACTTTGACAATTTCATGCAGCGCATCCTGTAATCACAGGATTACAGGAGAAAAAAGCCAATGAAGAGAGTATACACATTATACAGGGTTTCCACAAAGAAACAGGTCAATACCAGCGAGAACCACGAGAACGACATCCCGATGCAGCGCGGGGCCTGCCATGAGTTCGTGAAATGCAGGCAGGACTGGGAGATTGTGAAGGAGTTCGAGGAGAAGGGCGTCTCCGGCTTCAAGGTGTCCGCGAAAGACAGGGACGCGATCCTGGACCTGCAGGAGGCCGCACTGAAAAAGGAGTTTGATGTCCTGCTGGTGTTTATGTTCGACCGGATCGGGAGGATTGACGATGAGACGCCGTTCATTGTGGAATGGTTTGTCAAGACCGGCGGGGTCGAGGTCTGGAGCGTGAAGGAGGGCGAACAGCGCTTCGAGACACACGTTGACAAGCTGACCAACTATATCCGTTTCTGGCAGGCATCGGGGGAGAGCGAGAAGACGTCCATCCGCATCAAGACCAGGATCGGGCAGTTGAAGCTGGACGGCCTGTACACCGGCGGCCCCATGCCTTATGGGTACCGGACAGTGCCAAGCGGTGTCAAAAACCGCAAGGGCCAGGAGCTGAAAAAATATGAGATCGACCTGGAGCAGTATGTGGTGTACCGCAAGGTAGTGGAGAGGACGATCAACTACGGGACAGGAAGCTATGTCATCGCGCACCAGTTAAATGACCAGGGCTACAGGACGGCCAACGGGAAGAAATTCACCAGCAAGGCAGTGCTGCGGCTTTTGTCATCGCCTCTTGCCAGGGGCTGTACGAATGAAAAGGAAACCTCCGAGGCGCTCCAAAAATTAAGGATAGTCAGCGAGGACGAAGCGGAGAGGATAGATGAAATCCTGAGACAGCGGGCAATGGCGGACAGTGAAAAGCGGCGGATCGCCATGCGTACCAAAGGGGAGGCCATCCTGACCGGGTATGTTTTCTGCGCGCACTGCGGCGGCCGTATCACGCCGACACACCTCAAAGACCAGTATTACCGCAAGGACGGCAGCGAGTATTTGAAAGATGAACTGAAATACCGCTGTTACCATAAGGCAAACAAGCTGTGTGACTGCGACGGCCAGACGAATTATATTGCGTCGAGGGTCGATGAGGCGGTCTGCCAGGTAATGCGCCGGGTCTTTGAGAACATGAAGGGCGCGCCGGAGGAAGCAAAGTATAAGGAAATCCTGAAAAAACAGCAGGCGGCCCACGCGGTCAGCAGGCGCAAGCTTGCAAAAGAGCTTGAAAAGAACCGGAAGCAGCTGGAAGTCCTCCAGGCGGAGATCGCAAAGACCCTTTTAGGGGAGAGCCTGTACACGCCGGAGGATTTAAGAGAGGCGATCAGCGTGGTGAAAACCCGGATTGCAGAGGTCGAAGCGAAGATCGAAAAGCTGGACAGCGAAATGTACCAGAAGGAAGAAATGACCAAAGCGGTCCTGCCGGCATACCGCCGTTTTAAGAGCTGGGCGGAGGAATTTGACACGGCTGATTTAGAGCAGAAAAAAATGATATCCTGCCAGCTGTTTGACCGGATTGAGCTTGGGAAAAACTACGAAATCACACTCCACATGAACGTCACTTATAAACAGTTCTGCTCGGAGTGGGACGAGGCGGAAGAAAGCAGGGAGGCTGTCTGACGTTTTCAAGTCAGGCTCTCCGTACATAAGACTACAGAAACTTCATTGAGCTTTGAGGAAATAAGCGCAAATATTCCCCTGTTTCGGTGTGAGAGTGTAACGATGGTAGAGCACTCGGCTGTTAACCGAGTTGTTGTAGGTTCGAGCCCTACTTGGGGAGCTGGAAAGCCGGTAAACTTCATTGTTTATCGGCCTTTTTGTGTCCCCGGATTTTTCTGTCATGATGTGGCAGATGTAACTTATTAACCATATAGCAGGATGCGCTGGGAGTGCGTGGTGTAGATTTTCTTTTTAAAACGCTTTGGTCTAGGCCTGGTCTTAGCCGTACATAGCGTCAAGTGACTGTATGACAGATCATTGACGCTCTTTATTTGTTTGTCGGGGAGGAGGCGCTTATGGCGAATGTATACGGATATGTAAGAGTATCAACGCGGGATCAGAATGAGGACAGACAGATGATCGCGCTTCAGGAGCTGAATATTCCTGAAAAAATATTTTTATGGACAAGCAGTCCGGTAAGGATTTTGACCGGCCTATGTAAATAAAAATGCTGCGGAGATTAAAGCCGGACGACCTGGTCTATGTCAAGAGCATTGACCGGCTGGGGTGAAACTATGAGGAAATACTGGAACAGTGGCGGATTCTTACGAAGGAGAAAAGGGTCGATATCATCGTCCTGGATATGCCTCTTCTGGATACGCGCCGCGGAAAAGGCCTGATGGTGACATTCCTATCGGATATCGTTCTCCAGGTGCTTTCCTTTGTGGCAGAGAATGAAAGGACGAATATCCGGCAGCGCCAGAAAGAGGGAATCGCGGCGGCAAAAGCCCGCGGTGTGAGGTTTGGCAGACCGCCGGCACCACTTCCGGAGAACTTCCACTCTGTGTATCAGCGTTGGAAAGCCGGGAAAATCACAGGTTTAGCGGCTGCGAAAGAATGCGGAATGTCAATGTCTGCTTTCAGGTATCGGGCTGCAATTTACGAAAAAGCCAAGTTATTGTAAGCGGGCGTTTTTGCAGGAATGTGTACGTTTTGGACGGTCTTTTTTCGGTCTTAAAACGATGTGTTTTCATTGACAAAATTGGTTGAATTTACAGTGGAAAAGAATCCTCTGATGTGGTACTATTGATGAAAGTACGAAAAAACAGGCATTTGCGGAGACGTACAGATTATTTTTCAATATGTGAATATTCCGCCGCAGAACATTCATATTCCGGACGGAACAAATCCTGATCAGGCGGGGAGTGCGCTTCCTATGAACAGGTACTGGAAAGATAGGAGCCATTGATCTGCAGCTTCTGGGAATTGGAATGGACGGGCATATTGGCTTCAATGAACCGGGAAAAGTATTGACAACTGGAACGCATTGTGTAAAACTGCATGAGAGCACCATCCGGGCAAACGTCAGATTTTTGACTGTCCGGAGGATGTACCAAAGTATGCGTATACGATGGGAATGAAAGCAATCGTGCAGGCACGCAAAGTTATTCTGGTGGCGAACGGAAAAATAAGGGCAGGATCATTCAGCAGGCGTTTGGTATCTTTGCCACAACACAGGTTCTGGCATCGGTACTTTTTTGCATCCGGATTTTACACTGATAGCGGATGAGGATGCGTTGGCCGGTTTGTAAGGATTTGCTTTGGTCAACACAATAAATGATTAAGGCGACAGTTGGAAAATATATGAAAATTATAAACGCGGATGTTTTTCAAAACGACAATGGATTTGCCAGACAGGTTATCCTGATCAATGGAGAATACCTGGTGGATGCAGCTGGTTATGAAAATATAGGAGGAAGCGATGAATGTGTCCTGGATTATGGGGGTCTGAAAGCGATTCCCATGCTTGTGGACATTCACTTCCATGGCTGTGACGGGGTGGATTTCTGTGACGGTACAGAAGAAGCGATCCAGAGGATTGCCGATTTTGAGCTTTCGAAGGGAATAGGCGCCATCTGCCCCGCCACCATGACCTACGGGGAAGAAAAACTGACAGAGATTGCCCATGCTGCAGCACAGCACAGAAATGGAAGGGGCGCTGACCTGGTGGGTATCAACATGGAAGGCCCGTTTATCAGTCGGAAAATGAAAGGAGCGCAGAACGAAACCTTTATTTACAGACCGGATGCGGAGATGTTTCTGCGCCTGCAGGAAGAGGCGAACGGCCTGTTTAAGCTCTGCGATATCGCGCCGGAGGAAGAGGGGGCTTTAGAGTGCATTGAAAAGCTGAGCCGTCATACAGTTGTTTCCCTGGCGCATACCTGCTGTGATTATGAGACTGCCCAAAAAGCGTTCACGGCCGGGGCCTCTCACATGACACATTTATATAATGCCATGCCGGGGATTCACCACAGAATGCCCGGCCCCATTACAGCGGCGTGGGAAGCTGGGGCGGAGGTGGAGCTGATTGCGGATGGCATCCACGTTCATCCGGCTGTGGTACGGATGACATTTCAACTGTTCGGGGACGACAGGGTGATCCTGATCAGCGACAGCATGGAGGCAACGGGTCTGGCGGACGGCCAGTATTCCCTAGGTGGGCAGGACGTGACAGTCACGGGAAACAGGGCGGTTCTGACAAAGTCCCCGGATACGATTGCGGGCAGCGCCACGAATCTGATGGACTGTCTGCGTACCGCGGTACTCTCCATGAATATTCCGCTTGCAAGCGCCGTAAGAGCGGCGACCTATAATCCTGCCAGGTGCATTGGCGTGGCAAACAGATATGGCAGTCTGAATGCGGGGTGCTATGCGAATATTCTTTTTGTGGATGATGAATTGTATATTCGACATATGATACACAGGGGAAAATCTTTGTTCTGACAGCACAGAGAACGGTTGCCTATCGTGTAAGCGGAGGCGGTTACAACCGAAGTTTTCCAAACGCCGTCTGAAGCTGTAATGAGCATAGAATATCTGTGCCTGTTCCGATTTCTGATACAGCCGGGATCTTTGAATAATCTGAGTTTTTGGGAAATTACTGTGATTGGCCTCGAACCACATCCGAAGGATAAGAAAAACATTGCATATGACGGAATTGTCCTATCAGACA
>JAJPXG010000076.1:18068-18943 GCA_021205565.1 Lachnospiraceae bacterium
GGAGAAATATGGTGTGATAACGGAAGGATAAAACGTAACTTCAAGAACAGCAGTCCGTTTCTTATTTTCTTACTTACATAAGGATTTTTAAATCATTTTCAAAATTTTGCGACCAACGGCAATAAAATCGAATATAATAAAGGGACTGTATGGATTTTTCCACAGCCCCTGTTGTTTCTGCTTTTTTTAATATCAGAAAAGTCCCTTCAGCTTACTGGCGGCGCCGGAGAGTTTATCGCCCGTGAGTTTTGCTTTCACGCCTGCGACAACTTTTTCAGAAACGTCATCCGGCAGGTCAATGCCCAGAACGCCTTCCACGGTTTTGACGGGATCCTTCTGGAACTGTTCCTGCAGGCTCTTGTCCTTGCTGATTTTGGAAACAGCTTCTTCAATTTTCTCTTTGATGTCCATAAATCTGCTCCTTACTGTTCGACGATTTCGGCGTCCGGTGCGTTCTTCTGGACACTGGCGATACCGTTTAAGCAGCTGGCTTTTGCCTTGTAGCCTTCTCCGGTTGCAATGATCTGACCGTTGGTCGCCTTCAGACGGAAACGATATTCTCCGGCCTTGTCCATGTAAACTTCAAACTTCGGATGTTTCTGTGCTGCGAACCCTTCTACGGTCTGATCCTCGATGGCGGCGGCAGGTGCGTTCTTCTGGACGCTGGCGATGCCGTTTCGGCAGGCAGTCTCGGAATTGTAGACCTCGGAAGTGGCGATGACTTCACCGTTACCGGCCTTGAGATCGAACTTGATGCCGGTGTTTGTCTGACGAATTACAAATTTACCCATAATATAACCCCTCCTGTGTGGTATATTGTTACAATAAATCATATTGCGCAGGATAGTTATACAGGATGCTCCCGATATTTATGT